>NZ_JBHXTO010000072.1:0-46434 GCF_042677425.1 Streptomyces sp. NPDC127119
GGGCCCCCCCCCCCCCCGGGCCCCCCCCCCCCCCGCGACCGGCCCCCACCCACCCGCACCCAAGAACAACGCCCACAGGGCCCGGAACGGCGGGGGCGAAAACCCTTAGGCCACCCCCCACCCCCGGCCCTACCATCCCCCCATGCCCAAACCAAACGGCTTCACCTACACCCAGCACCCCGACGACACGGTCACGATCACTCACGGCCCCCGCCCCGCAACGACCCTCCGCGGCCCGAGAGCCACCCAATTCCTCGCGGAGGTGGAGAAGGGCGACCCCCAGCTCGTCATGGCCCGCTGGACGGGCAACTACAAACACGGCAACGAACGAACCGCCCGCAACCACCCCCGCAACCGCCACTGACCCGGTCGGCCGATTCCCCGCTTGGTAAGGGAACGGCAAAGCCGGTCCGCTCGTTCACCCGGCATGACAGCTATGACCCCCGGCTCGAACATCCCTCTCCCCGTCACCCGCGTGACGGTGGACGTCGCCGCCCCGGTGCGGCTCGACGTATCGGGCCTGCTGCTCACCGCCGACGGCAAGGTGCGCTCCGACGACGACTTCATCTTCTACAACCAGCCGGCCGGCCAGGGCGTGACGTACCGCTCCGGCGGCGGCAGCTCCCCCGACTCGATCACGGTCGACACGACCGCCGTGCCCCAGGGCATCGAGAAGATCGTCGTCACCGCGAGCCCGGACGCGGCGGGCCAGACGTTCCAGGGCATCGAGCCGACGGCGACGATCCGCAACGCGGACGACGGCTCGGTCCTCGCCTCCTTCACCCCGCCCCAGCTCGGCGCGGAGACGGCCCTGGTCATCGTCGAGGTCTACCTGCGCAACGGCGCGTGGAAGGCCCGCGCGGTCGGCCAGGGATATTCGAACGGCCTGGCGGGCATCGCCACGGACTTCGGCGTGACGGTCGAGGAGCCGGCCGCCCCGGCCCCGGTGGCCGCCCCCACCCTCCACCAGCCCCCGCCGGCACCCCCGGTCACCACACCGGCGGCCCCGCCCGTGCCTCCGGCGCCCCCGGCACCCCCCGCCGCCCCCGCCCCGGGCACCGGCAAGATCAACCTCGACAAGGGCCGAGTAAACCTCCAGAAGAACCAGACAGTCTCCCTCACCAAGGGCGGCAGCCCCTTCCTCGCCCAGGTGAAGATGGGCCTGGGCTGGGAGCCGGCGTACCGGGGCAAGGACATCGACCTCGACGCCTCCGTCATCGCCTACGGCCCGAACCGCAACCACATCGACAGCTGCTACTTCGGCAAGCTCTCCATCGTGAACGGCGCGATCAAGCACTCCGGCGACAATCTCACGGGCGAGGGCGGCGGTGACGACGAGGTGATCGTCGTGGACCTCGGCCGTCTCCCCCAAGAGGTGACGGGCCTGGTCTTCACGGTGAACAGCTTCTCCGGCCAGAAGTTCACCGAAGTGGCGAAGGCCTACTGCCGCCTCCTGGACGCGGCCACGGGCGAGGAGCTGGTCCGCTTCGACCTCACCTCCGCGGAGCCCCAGACCGGCGTGATGATGGCCAAGCTCATCAAGCAGTTCTCCGGCGAATGGGAGATGACGGCCCTCGGCAACTTCGTCAAGTCCCGCACGGTCCGAGGCATGGTCAAGCCGTCGGCCCAAGCACTGTAGACAGCAAACCGCACCGGCCCCACCGCGCCGCAGCCGCAGCCGCCGACGAACCGGGGGCGGGGCCGTGCCGGTGTGTCACGTTCGCAGCGTACGGCTCCCGCTGGAAACGCCCACCCCCGTGGAAACACAGGGCCGTGCGCACGGGAGGCTGCGAACGGACACACCGGCACGGCCCCGCCCCCACCCCCACAGGCACCGCCACCCCCACCGCAGGCGCGCCTCAGAACAACCACCGTCAGAACAAAGCGCTGTACGCATTCAACGCAGGCTGCCCACCCAGATGCGCGTACAACACCACAGACTCCCGCCCGATCTCCCCGCGAGTCACCAGATCGACCATCCCCGCCATGGACTTCCCCTCGTACACGGGATCGGTGACCATGCCCTCGGTCCGAGCGGCAAGCCGCATGGCCTCCAACGTCACGTCATCGGGAATCCCATAAGTCCCCCCGTGATACCGCCCGTCCAACTCGACATCAGCCTCGGTCAACTCAGCCCGCACACCGATGAGCCGCCCGGTGTTCTGAGCGATCCGAGAAATCTGCTCCCGGGTCCGATCGGGCGCGGCAGACGCATCGATCCCGACAACACGCCGCCCCCGCCCCCCAGCTTCCTCCAGCGCACGGAACCCGGCCACCATCCCCGCCTGAGTGGATCCGGTAACGGAACACACAACAACGGTGTCGAAGAAAACCCCCAACTCCGCCTCCTGCTGGGCGACTTCATAAGCCCACCCGGCAAACCCGAGCCCACCGAGCGGATGATCGGAGGCCCCCGCGGGAATGGCGTACGGTTTCCCACCCGCCTCCTCGACCTCCCGCAGCGCCAGCTCCCAGCTCTCCTTGAACCCGATCCCGAACCCGGCCCGCACGAGCCGCACATCGGCCCCGGCCAGCCGGCTGATCAGGATGTTGCCGACCTTGTCGTACACGGAGTCGGGCCAGTCCACCCAACTCTCCTGCACGAGCACGCATTTGAGCCCGGCCCGAGCGGCACAGGCGGCGACCTGCCGGGTGTGGTTCGACTGCACCCCACCGATCGACACGAGCGTGTCGCACCCTTTGGCGAGCGCGTCCGCGACGAGGTACTCCAGCTTCCGGGTCTTGTTGCCCCCGTACGCGACACCGGAGTTGCAGTCCTCCCGCTTGGCCCAGAGCGAGGCCCCACCGAGATGCGCGGTCAACCGCTCCAACCGATGCACGGGCGACGGCCCGAACAGAAGGGGATACCGCTCGAACGAGTCCAGAGACATGGATCCTCCAAGGTCACACAGCCAGATCAGTCAAGGTCGACAAGCCCTTCGAGCCCCCGCCAGATCTCCGAGGTGACCCGAACCGCGCCATCCACGTCACCCTCCGCGCACGCCTCGATGAGCCGCTCATGCAGCCCGGCCGAGCGGCAGTTGCCCCCCTCACCGAACCGCCGCCGCTCCAGCCGCCGAATCAACGGCGTGTACCGCGCAACGGTGGCCGCAGCAGCCCGATTGCCACTCACCCGCACCAGCACGTCGTGCAGCTCGTCGTCGGCGCGCAGGGCGGCATCGACATCCCCCGCACGCACGGCATGCGAGAACCGCGCGTTCGCCGACCGCATGGCATTGACATCCGCCCCACCCAGCCGCGGCACGGCGACGCGCACGACCAGCTCGTGCATGGCCCCGACGACGGCCGCCGCGTCCCGCACATCGGCGGCGACGACCGCGGTCACCCGCGTATAGCTCTGCGGCTTGCTCTCCAGCAGCCCTTCGTCGACGAGCCGCGCGAAGGCTTCCCGTACGGGCGCCCTGGACAGCCCGAGCCGCTCGGCGAGCTCGGCGTCGCGCACGACCGCGCCGGGCTCGATCTCCCCGGCCACGATGGCGTCACGAAGGGACGCGTAAGCCTGATCCCGAAGGAGCGTCCGAGACACCGGCCGAATAGTCATAACTAAAATGTTAGATGTCACTCAAGGCTCTGACAAGCCCCGAGCACGAGTGGGCCCGCACCCAAGCACGGACCCACTCACAACACCTCAGACAGCCCAGGGCCAATCGGCATCCCGAGCGGACTCGAGCAGCGGAACCATCCGAAAAGCAGCGTCCGAGAGCCCTCCGAACACATGCCGATTCCCCACCCCGGCCCCGCCCCCGGCCGCCCCGACCCCGCCCCCCGACGCCGCATGCCCGGCCCGATACCCCGCGAGATTCCAGGTGTACACGGGCACATGCGCCGGAACCTGCTCGGTCGGATCCCCGTAGTGGCTGTACGTGGCCTGCTCGTCGGTCACGATCAGCACCCGGTCGTGCTTCCGGTAGTGCTTGCGCACGGCCTCACTGGTGTCGGTGCCGCCCAGATCACCGAACCGCCCCAGCACCTTCAGTACGGACTCACTCCGCCGGAACGGCACCACATCACTGCTGGTGCCGAACTCGACGAGATCGGCCTTCTCGGCCCGCAGCGCGAGCGCCGCGCCGAAGATGGCCGCCGCGTCGGCCCGGTTGAGCTCCGAGCGGTCGGACATCCGCGAGTGGAACATCGACCCGGACCGGTCGACGAGGACGAGCGTCCGCCCGCCCAGCGCCGGCACGTTGGCCAGCGAGTGTCCGAGCGCCTGCTCCAGCGGATGGGCCCACCGCAGCGAGGGCGCGTGCTGATAGGCGGCGAGATACCGAAACGGAAACTGCCGGGACCGCGCGACCTCGCTCGGATCACTGATCTTCTGCGCAACCAGAGCAGCCACCTCGTCCGAGACCCCGGCCTCATCGAAGTTCCGAAGGTTCCGCACGAGAGCCATCGCCCCCATGGATGGAATCACGGCCTCCCAGGCAGCGGCGTCCATCGGCCCCTGCAGCCATCCGGCCAGCGCCTCCCAGGTCATCCCGGCCTCCGCGAGCCGCCCGGCACCGCCCTCGGAGCTCACCACGCCCCGCCGCTCCTCCACCGGCACGGCCATCAACTCACGGTGAGCGGTGAGCACCCGGTCGGACGCGGGCGGCACGGCGGTGTCGGGGTGGTGCCGACGATCGAGCGCGTACCGGAACAGCTCGCCCTGCCACGGCTTCTGCGGATCCGGCGAAGCGTGCACGAGGTTCAGGACGTCGCCGAAGCGATATCCCTTGGACGCCGTGTCGTACTTCAGCAGCGACCTGCTCCCGTACAGCCGCCGTACGGCGTCGGCGATCCCGCGCTTCACGGGCTTGGGCACGGCACGCCCGTACCGCGAGGTCCAGTAGGCGAGCAGCTCACCGGGCTCGTCCGGGCGCCGCAGCACGGACGCGACGACCTGCCGGTTCGCCGGCCCGTCCGTGGCATCCGCGTCGAGACGCGCCTTGACGTACTCGGCGGCGCCCACGAGCGACGCGGTCCGCATGTTGCCCTCGCCGCGCAGCCAGTCGAGCAGGGCGGCCGTCCACGACGGGTCGGCGACGGCGAGCTGCCGTACGAGTGCGGCGAACCGGTCGTCGCGCGCCTCGCCGCTCTCGTAGAAGGTCTTCTGCGCGACGAAGTTGGCGATGGACAGCAGAAAGAGCTCGGAACGCGGGTCGCGCTCGGCCCCCCGCCCGCCCTCGTACGTCCGCAGCACCCGCCCCGTGGAAGTGACACGCGAGGTGCCCCGGGCCTTCGCCGCCTTGGTGTTGAACCGCGCCATGGTGAATTCCCCCGAATTCATGAATGTTCCGGAGGGAGGCGCAGCAAAGGGAGCGTGCCCGAGTTCAAGGGTCGGCGGCGGACTTTTCCAGATGCTCTACCGAATTGAGCTACACCGGCCCGAGGCCGGTGACGGGACTTGAACCCGCAACAGTCCGATCAAATGAAGTAACCGCTGCCTGCGCACCGGGCACACACCTTTTGCTGCGCCTCCCGAGATCAAGTCGGCTGCGGCCTGGATTCTTTGGAAGAGAAGTAGCCGCAGCCATCGCACCGGGAGGTGCATGAAATTGTGTGTCCAGGGCCGGTCGACGCAGATCCCGCCTTCACACCTGGACGTTGTCCACTGTAGAAGGCATGCCACGAGCCGGGCGAGCGATTAATTCACCCCTTCGCGGAAAGCACTCAGCGACGCTTCTGCCGCTTCCAGGGTCCCTTGATCGCGACCATGATGCCCGGCACCTGAATGTTGGCGTACAGGGTCTTTCCGTCGGGCGAGAAGGTGACGCCGGTGAACTCGCTGAACTCGGGCTCCTCCGCGGTGCCGATGTTCAGGTCGTTGCGGGCGATGGGATACGTACGGCCGCTGTCCGTCGCGCCGAAGAGGTGCGAGACGCCTTCGCCGTCCTCGGCGATGACGAGACCGCCGTAGGGCGACACGGTGATGTTGTCCGGGCCGTCGAAGGCGCCGTCCTTCGACGGGTCGGGGTTCACCCCGAGCAGCACCTTCAGGGTCAGCGTGCGGCGCTTGGGGTCGTAGAACCAGACCTGCCCGTCGTGCTGGACGGGGCTCTCGTCACGGGCGTACGAGGACACGATGTACGTGCCGCCGTCGCTCCACCACATGCCTTCGAGCTTGCGGGCGCGGGTGACCTCGCCGGTGTCGAACTGCTCGCGCACCGGAACGGTCTTCCCGTCGCGGTCGGGCACGTCGATCCAGTCGACCCCGTACACCGTGCCGATCTTCGTGGCGCGGGACAGGTCGTCGACGTAACGGCCGCCGGAGTCATAGCACTTGGGGGCCTGGAGCACGCCCGCGTCGTCGGCGAGGGTACGGAACTTGCCGCGGCCGTGGGTGAAGCCGTGCGGGGGCTTCCAGCGGAAGAACAGGCCGTTGGGCTCGGAGTCGTCCTCGGTGAGGTAGGCGTGGCCGCGCTTGGGGTCGATGACGACGGCCTCGTGGTCGTACCGGCCGAAGAACTTCAGGGGCTTGGGGTCACGGTTGGCGCGGCGGTCGCCCGGGTCGACCTCGAAGACGTAACCGTGGTCCTTGGTCATGCCGTTCTCGCCGGCCCGGTCGGAGTTCTCCTCGCAGGTGAGCCAGGTGCCCCACGGGGTGCTGCCGCCCGCGCAGTTGGTGGACGTGCCCGCGATGCCGACCCACTCGGCGACCGCGCCGCCGGGACGCACCTCGACGACCGTGCAGCCACCGGAGGCGGCCGGGTCGTAGACGAGGCCCTCGGTCAGCGGCACCGGGTACTTCCAGTTGGCGCGCGGGCCCTTCAGCTCGTGGTTGTTGACGAGGAGGGTCGTGCCGCGCGGACCGTCGAAGGTGGCCGTGCCGTCGTGGTTGGAGGGGGTGTACTCGCCCGACTCCAGCTTGGTCTTCCCGCTGTGGGTGACGACGCGGTACGAGAACCCGGCGGGCAGCGCGAGGACGCCCTTGGGGTCGGCCAGCAGCGGCCCGTACCCGACGGCCCCGCCGTGCCGCTCGCCGGCGTCACCTTCGCCGTGGCCGTCGTCGCCCGAGGTCTCGGTGTCCGTGGACGCGAGGGCGCCGGGCGCGGTGGCGAGTGTGCCGACGCTGCCGATCAGGGCGACACCGGCACCGGTGATCGCGGATCGTCTGGCGAAGTCCCTGCGGGTGAGCGACATGCTGTCTCCTGTGACGGTGGAGTGTGACCGTGGCGAGCAGTGAGCGGCGGGCGAGGAGCGAGGAACGGCGGACCCGGGGGTCGGCCACACGGTCCCGCCCGTGACTTAACGCCGGTTGAACGCCACCCGACTTTCCGGGCCCCCGTTGTGTGAACGCGCCCCGATCCGTCCCAGCGGCCCCACGACCCCCATACGGCCCATCAGCCCTCGCGTCCGCACCGCGGACCGGAATAATCTCGGTACCAGGGACCGGCACGAACCGTACGGCGCATGGGAGGCGAGCTGAAGTGGACGCACGTCAGGCACGCCATCTTCATGAGGAGCGGTTGCTGGCGATGGCCAATGTGAGTGGGGTCGGGACGGGGCGTGACGAGGAGTCCGGCGAGGATGTCGTCGTCGTGTTCGTCACGCGCAAGGTTCCCCGCGACGGGCTCCGCCCCGAGGACACGATCCCGGACGCCCTGGAGGGCATCCCGGTACGGGTCCTCTCCATGGACGACCCGTCCGACCCCTGACCCACTTCTCCTCGCCCCGTGATCGCGCTCCACGCTCGTCCTCAAACGCCGGACGGGCTGAAAGCCTCAGGGGCGCGGGGAACTGCGCAATCCTTTGGGCCCGCCCCCACCGAACCCGCGGACAAGCACCCAGCCCGTCCGGCGTCTGAGGACCGGGGGCCCGGGGGCCGGGCCCCCGCGTCACTGACCTTGCTGCGACCGAGCCTTGAACGCAGCCTTCCGCGCCTCCTTCGCCACCTTCTTGTCGGGATGCAACCGCCCCATCGCCTCCAGCACATCCGGCGTGGCAGGATGCTCCACCCGCCAGGCCGCGGCGAAGAACGACCCGTGCTGCGCCGCGAGCCCCTCCACCAGCGCCTGCAGTTCCTCGGAGTTCCCCTCCGCGGCGAGCTGCGCGGCGATCGTGTCGACGGTCAGCCAGAAGACCATCTCCTCGGACGGCGGGGGCACGTCCGGAACGCCCCGCTCGGCGAGCCAGACCCGCGCGAGCCCGCCCAGTTCGCCGTCGTCGAGCACTTCGTGCAGCGCGGGCGCGGCCTCCGTCCCGACGAGGGACAGCTCCTGCTGACAGCGCAGCCGCCGCAGCGGCGCCCCCGTGTCGGCCCCACGCGCCGCGGCGAGCAACTCCCGTGCGGCGGCGAGGGGTTCACGCCGGGCGAGCCACTGCTCGGTCTCCGCCTGCGCGGCCAGGGGCGGGAAAGCGGACGTGCTGTCGAGGAGCACGTCGGCGCCCTTGTCCGCGAGGTCGCCCACCGCGGGCGCCGCGAATCCGGCTTCCAGGAGCCGCGCCCGGATGCCGTACACCCCGAGCGGGGTGAGCCGCACCATCCCGTACCGGGAGACGTCCGTATCGTCCACGGCCTCGTCGGACGAGGCGGCCGAGGCGGCGGGTTCCTCCCCCGCCTCGGCCATGAGCGCCTCGTCGACCGGCTGGAAGTCGACGAGCCCCACCGGCTCCAGCAGCCGGAACTGGTCGTCGAGCCGCATCATCGCGTCCGACACCTGCTCCAGGACGTCGTTGGTGGGCTCCCCCATGTCGTCGGGCACGATCATCGACGCGGCGAGCGCGGGCAGCGGCACCGGACCGTCGCCGGGCCCGTCCTCGCTGGCGGTCAGCAGATAGAGGTTGCCGAGGACCCCGTCGAGGAACTCGGCCTCGGCCTCGGGATCCCAGTCCAGCGTGGAGAAGTCGATCTCGCCGCCCTCGTCCATGGCGTCCACGAGGTCGTCGAGGTCGGGCACGCTCGCGTCGGCCAGGACCGTCTCCAGGGCGCCGAGCCACAGCCCCAGGACGTCCTGCGGCGCTCCGGACAGGACGAGGGTCAGATCGGCGCCGGCGGCGACCGTGCCCTCCTCCTCGTCCACGACCGCGACGAGCCCGGTGTCCACGGCCACCCGCCAGGCCTCACTGGCGTAGGCCGCGGCGTCGTCGCCGTCGAGGGACAGTTCCGCGGCGGCGGCCGGCAGCTGTTCCTCGACGAGTTCGCCTCCGGCGCCGACCCGGGTGTCCGGGCCTGCCCAGCGGGCGAGCCGCACGGCACGCGACAGGAGCGGCGTGGCGAGCGCGTCCCGTGCGAGTTCCGCTTCGGAGCGCAGACGCACCGGCGGCAGGGGGGAGCTGTCTGACATCGGCTGGTTCTCCTAGGACGAACGTCGGACGTCGATCTCGTGTGTCGGCGTCCTGCTGGACGCACCTCGCGTTTCCGGCGCCCGTCCGGGCGCACGACGCGGCGTCCCGGGGCCGCCGGGAGAACACCCTCCGGCCGCCCGGAAACACGACCTCAGCCTAGACGGATTTGGGCCCATGCCGCCCGGTTCATGAACCTGTCAGAAGTGTTCAGCCAGGAAACCTTGACAAGTGCCGTGGCCTGGCACGAGATTGACGCGCGTAGATTCCACCCTCGCCCCACCTTTGCCCCACCCTCGTCCCGGCGCCCACGCACGTCCCCGGAGGGATTTCGTTGCCGAGCAAGTCTTCCGCACGCATCGCCGCGCTCACCGTCGCCGCCGTCTGTTCCACGGTTTCCTCGGTGGTCGTCACGTCGCCCGCCCACGCGGACAGCGTGGCCGTCCACGACATCCAGGGCTCCACCCGGACCTCCCCGCTCGCGGGTCAGCAGGTCACGGATGTGGCCGGAATCGTCACGGGCGTACGGACCTATGGTTCGTCCCGGGGCTTCTGGATCCAGGGGCCGACCCCGGACGACGACCCGGCCACCAGTGAGGGCGTCTTCGTCTTCACCAGCTCCACGCCGAACGTCGCCGTCGGCGACTCGGTCACCGTCTCGGGCACGGTCACGGAGTTCGTGCCGGGCGGTGCCTCGACCGGCAACCAGTCGGTCACCGAGATCACCCGTCCGACGGTGACGGTCGTGTCGAGCGGCAACGCGCTGCCCGCGGCCACCGTCGTCAACAGCCGTTCCGTACCCGCCGCGTACGCGCCCGAGGGCGACACGGCGGCGGCCGGCTCGACGAACAACCTCACGCTGCGGCCGAAGAAGTACGCCCTGGACTTCTACGAGTCCCTGGAAGGGATGAACGTCGCGATCGGCTCGTCGCGCGTGGTCACCGCGACCGACCCGTACGCGGAACTCTGGGTGACGGTGAAGCCGCACGAGAACCCGAACCGCCGCGGCGGCACGGTCTACGGCTCGTACGCCGCGCAGAACACCGGCCGACTGCAGATCCAGTCGCTGATCCCGACCGCCACGCAGCCGTTCCCGGCGGCGAACGTCGGGGACACCCTGAAGGGCACCACCGAAGGCCCCCTCGACTACAACCAGTTCGGCGGCTACACGCTGACCGCCCGCACCATCGGCACGGTCGAGGCCGGCGGCCTGGAGCGCGAGACGACCCGCAAGCAGTCGCGCACGGAGCTGGCGGTCGCCACGTACAACGTCGAGAACCTCGACCCGGGCGACGGTACGTTCGCCGATCACGCGGCCGCGATCGTGGACCACCTGCAGTCGCCCGACATCGTGTCCCTGGAGGAGATCCAGGACAACAACGGCGCGACGAACGACGGTACGGTCGCCGCCGACCTGACGCTGAAGAAGCTGACCGACGCGATCGTCGCCGCCGGCGGACCGGCCTACGAGTGGCGGTCCATCGACCCGGTGGACCTCGCGGACGGCGGTGAGCCGGGCGGCAACATCCGCCAGGCGTTCCTCTACAACCCGGCGCGGGTCTCCTTCGTCGACCGGCCGGGCGGCGACGCCACCACCGCCGTCGGGGTCACCAAGGTGCGCGGCAAGGCGCAGCTGACGGCCTCTCCCGGCCGTGTCGACCCGGCGAACGCGGCCTGGACGAACAGCCGCAAGCCGCTCGCGGGCGAGTTCTCCTTCCGCGGCAAGCCGGTCTTCGTGATCGCGAACCACTTCGCGTCGAAGGGCGGCGACCAGTCGCTGCACTCGCAGTTCCAGCCGCCGGTACGCAGCTCGGAGACGCAGCGCCACCTCCAGGCGACCGCGGTGAACGCCTTCGTCAAGGACATCCTGGCGAAGCAGCGGAACGCGGACGTCGTCACGCTCGGCGACATCAACGACTTCGAGTTCTCGACGACGACGAAGCTCCTGGAGGCCGACGGCGCCCTCTGGTCCGCCGTCAAGTCCCTGCCGAGGAGCGAGCGTTACAGCTACGACTACCAGGGCAACAGCCAGGTCCTCGACCAGATCCTGATCAGCCCGTCGATCCGCAAGGACCGCGACTTCACCTTCGACAGCGTGCACATCAACTCGGAGTTCTCCGACCAGATCAGCGACCACGACCCGCAGGTGCTGCGGTTCCGCCCGTAGCCGTCCAGGTGCTTGCCGGAGTCGCTCCGGCCGTACGCCGCCGAGCCCGGCCCCGATGTCAGGGGGGCCGGGCTCGGTCGTGTCCGGGCGCGGGACGGCGGGCCGTCAGCGGCCGGGCTCGTAGGTGAGCTGTTTGATCTGGCGCAGGGTGAGGACGGTCTCCACGGCCTGGACGCCTGCCAGGCCCCCGATCCGCTCGCTCAGATACGTGTACAGGGCGCCGGTGTCGCGGCACAGGACGGCGGCGACGATGTTGGCCCGGCCGGTGACGGCCGCGGCGAAACCGACCTCGGGGTGCCCCGCCAGCGCGCGCCCGACCTCGGCGAGGGCGGAGGGCGCCACCGTGAGCCAGAGCATCGCGTCGGTGGAGTGCCCCAGGGACTGGCGGTCGTGCTGCACGTCGAAGTAGAGGACCCCGCAGGCGAGCAGCCGGTCCAGACGCCGTTTGACCGCCGACTCCGTCTGCCCGGTACGGCTCTGGAGTTCGGTGAGCGGGGTCCTGCCGTCGCGCCGGAGCACCGCGAGCAGCGCCTCGTCCTGCGCGTCCAGGGTGACGGGGTCGGCGGGCGTCGCGACGGGCGGCGGGGTGAGGGCGGCCTCCTCGTGGGGATCGAGGGCCCGCATCTTGTTGAGCCAGCCGAGCGGGCCGCCGTAGTAGGAGTGCAGCAGGCAGTGCGCGCTGACCGAGATGACACGCGGAGTGCGCGGCAGCCGGTCGAAGAGCAGCTCGTCCCGTTCCTGGCTGGACCGCGGCTTCATCGCGCACATCAGCTCGGTGCCTCCCGAGAACAGCCCGATGTACGAGGTGTCGGGGCGCCGGGCCAGTGCGGCGGCCAGTTGTTCCGCCGCGTCGGGCGTGCAGCGCAGCCGGACGACCCAGCTCTGTCTGCCGAGCCGGCTCTCGTCGGTCATGCCGAGCACGCGCAGACCCACCGTGGTGTGCAGACGCCGGTAGCGTCGCGCGACGGTCTGGTCGGAGACGCCGAGCACCTCCGCGAGCCGGCTGAACGGCGCACGGCCGTCCAGCTGGAGCGCCTGCAGCAGCTTCAGATCGAGTGGGTCGAGGGGGTCGGTCGTGCGGGACTCCACGGGCGCGCTTCCGCTCTCTGGCCGGGACGGCATGGACGGGGAACCGCCGACGATCATCCCATCGAGCAGGGTTGCGGAGCGAGCAGTGAGGCCCGGACCCAGGAGTGTGTTCCTGGGTCCGGGCCTCGCACCGGCGCCCGTCCCGTCCCCACGGAGGGCACCCGGTAAGACGCCGGATCACCGTTGCGGGTTCATCCCACCGTCGACCGGGTTCCGGTTTCGACGCCCGGGGCGGGGCCGGTCGCGGATCCCGCCCCGGAACCGGCCGCCACCGGCGTCGTCGTCCGCCGGGGGCTGCGCAGCAGGACGGCCGCGACCGCCGCGGCGAGCAAGGTGAGCAGCGCGGAGACGACGAGGCACAGGTGGAGGCCGTCGAGGAAGGCCTCGGACAGCGCGCCCAGGGCACGCCCCTGGGCCGGTCCCAGGTCCATCCGCGCGACCGCGCCCAGTCCGCCCTCGTCCACGGCCGACAGGACGCTCTGCCGCTGTGCCCCCGTGAGCCCCGCGTCGGTGAGGTGTCCGGACAGGGAGTCGGTGGCCCGGCTGGTGAGCAGGGCGCCCAGGACGGCGGGGCCGAGGGCGCCGCCGACCTGCCGGAAGGCGTTGTTCCCGGCGGCGGCCATACCCGCCAGGTGGTGCGGTACGGAGGCGACCGCGGTGGCGGTCATGGGCGTGATGACCAGGCCCATGCCGAGGCCCAGCAGCGCCAGCCGCCAGACCAGCGAGACGTACGAGGTGTCGGCGTCGATCGTGGTCAGGGAGAGCAGGGCGGCAGCGCTGACGAGCAGGCCGCCGGTGATCAGGAGGCGTGCCGACACCCGGTGCATCAGACGGCCGACCGGCGCTCCCACCAGGATGGCCATGAGGCTGACCGTGACCAGCCGGGCGCCCGCCTCCAGGGTGGTGAGCTGCTGGACCATGCCGAAGTAGAGGCTGAGGGCGAAGAAGAACCCGATCAGGCCGAGGAAGCTGATCATCGCGACCAGGGTGGTGGCGCTGAAGGCCGCGCTGCGGAACAGCTTCAGGTCGAGCATCGGGCTGTCGCTGCGCCGCTCCACCAGCACGAAGGCGACACCGGCGACGACGGCCGTGAACAGGGCCACCAGCACCTTGGGGTCCGTGAAGGACTCGGCGCCGCCCTCGATGACCCCGTAGACGAGTGCGGTGATCGCCAGGGCGGCGGTGAGCTGGCCGGGCCAGTCGAGCCTGCGCGAGCCGGCGGCGCGGGAGTCGGTCAGCAGCCGGGCCGCGACGACCATGGCGACGAGCGAGGCGGGGACCGCCAGCAGGTAGATCCACCGCCAGGCGAAGTGTTCGAGGACGAGCCCGGCGATGATCGGGCCGAGGGCCAGGGCCGACAGCAGGGACATCGCCCACAGGCCGATGAACTTGCCGCGTTCCCGGTGGTCGGGCACGACATGGCTGATCAGCGCGAGGGTCGTGGGCAGCAGCGCCGCGGCCCCGATGCCCGCGAGGGCCTGACCGATCCAGAGGACCTCGATCGACTGGGCGGACAGGGCCACGGCCGCGCCCGCGGCGCAGAAGGCCAGGCCCGCCTGGAAGACCTTCTTGCGGCCGTGGACGTCACCGACGACTCCGGCGGTGAGGATGAGGGCGGCCATGGGCAGGACGAAGGCGTCGGACACCCAGGCCAGTTGGGCGGTCGAGGCGTGCATCGCCCGCTGGATGGCCGGCAGGCTCACCGAGACGGTGGTGACCGGCAGATAGGCGACGAACACGCCCACGCAGGCCATGACGAGCGTGGCGGCCCGCCTGCCCTGCGGAATGCTCGCCGTAGTGGTGACGTTCACAAAACTCTCCCCGGTCGGCTGTTACGGCGCCCACTCTCGACACCACCACCGAACCGGAGCCAGCCAGGACCCCGTTTCCCAGGAAATCCGACACCGGACCCACATCCCACACGGTTTCCCGAACCCCCGTAAGGGGCGCGGGGAACTGCGCGGGTGACCCCCACCGCCCCGCAGGCACAGAACCGACCCGTCTTTTAGGGGCGCGGGGAACTGCGCGACAAGCCCCCACCGCCCCGCGGACGCATCACGGCGCTCCCGACGGAGCCCCTCACCGACGGCCGTTGCGACGCCACCGCAACACCCCGGCCGCGACCACGACTCCAGCCCCGGCAAGAAGAACAGGCTTGGGGTTGCGCAACCCGGCCCGAACGACACCGGTCACAGCATCACGCACAGGCTGAGGCACACGCTCCTGCACGACGTGCCCGACCTCGGTGGCCTTCTCCTGCACGACATGCCCCGCCTGCACCGCCGCCCCCTGCACGGAGTGCCCCGCCTCGGACGCCTTGTCCTTCAGCTCCACCCCCCGCGCCTTCGCCCGACCCTTCACATCGGCCTTCGCCGCCAACTCCTCCACCGTGTCGCCGAGTCGCGTACGCGTCTCCGCGATCTGGCGCCGCAGTTCCTCCGGCCCCTCGGCCCCGGCGGCGGGCTTGTCCGAGGCCCCGCCGATCTCGACCGGACCGTTCGTGTCCTTCATCGGTGTGCCCTTTCCTTGATCTCGTCGACGTCGGCCCGCACGCTGTCGAGCGTCCTCTCGGGCATCGGAGGGGTGGCGCGGCCGAGCTGCGCGCGGCCGGTCTTCGCCAGCACGGCCGCGACCACGAAGAGCACGGCGGTGACGACGAGCGCCGCCGCCCACACGGGCAGCACCAGGGAGAGCGCGGCGGCGCCGGTCGCGGAGAGGGCCATCAGCCCCACGTAGGCGACGGCGCCGGCCGCGCCGAGCAGCCCGCCCCCGCGCCCCGCGCGCCGCCCTTTCTCGGTCAGCTCCTGTTTGGCGAGCCGCACTTCCTGTCGTACGAGTTCGGAAAGCTGTTCTGTGGCCTGCCCGACGAGTTCACCCACCGAGTGCTGCTCGTCCGGCCGCCGGTCCGTGGTCCCGGTCATGGCGTTCCGCCTCCTTTCGTCCGGGGGAACGCCCGGGTACCCGGCTGGGCCGCCACTACCCCTTCCCGGAGCCCCGCTCGCCGAGCCGGGCCAGCTGGCTCTGGAACCAGTCGAGCCGGGCCTGCAGCAGAGCGGCCTCGGCGACGAGCTCGGAGACACCCATCCCTTCGGGCAGCCCGGCCCCGGCGGACTCCACGGCCCCGCCTCCGGCCCGTACGCGCAGCCCTTCCCCGCCCAGCCGGGCGAAGGTCGCCAGGGACACGGCCGTGCGCCCCCGTACGCATCCGGCGCAGGAGGCGGCCAGACCCCGCCAGCCCGGTCTGCCCCAGCCGGCGTCGGCCAGCGCGACGGCGACCGTGCCGCACGCGCAGGGTCCGACCGTGGCGGCGCGCACCCGCTGCCGCGCGTACCGGAAGCCGAGTTCGAAGCGGATGTACGCGCCGAGGACCGTCACTTCGAGGAGTACGGCGGCCCGGTGCTCGGCCGTGCACAGCATCGCCTCGGCGGCCGGGCGGTCGTGCACGCAGTGGAAGCCGCAGTCGCAGCGGCGGTGCGGCGCCCGGTGCCGCAGGCCGTAGACGCAGTGCGCCTCGTCGAGGACCCCGTACGGCAGCGCGCCGCCCAGCGACACGCCGGTGAACCCGGCCCGGCCGCCGTCCTGGGACAGCATCGGGTGGGCGATCTTGAATCCGGTCGGCGGCTCCGCCGGACGTTCCTCGGGGAGCCGCACCCTCATCGCGCGACCGGAACCTCTTCGGAAGCGGACGCGGACACCGACCTCTCGACCTCCTCGGTCGCCTCGGCCCTCTCGGTCTCATCGACCGGTTCGCCGAGCGGAAGTTCGTCGTCCGTCGCCCGCGGTCGTTCCTCCGCGACTCCGGTGGCGAGCGCCTTGCCGAGCCTCATAACGCCTCCCGTGACCGATCTTGACCGATATCACCGACTGCCGTCCCCGTCATGGTGACGCAAACCGGAGCAGGTGCCTAGGGCGCCCCCGAGCAACAACCCAGTAGCATCTCTTACCTGTACATCACAGAAGAATTAAGTGGAGCTTCCGAGTCGGCGCCCCGAGACTACCCCCATGACCGAGACCTCACCCCCACCCCTCCGCCCTCGCTCCCGCCCCCGCCCCTTCGGCCGCGCGCTGTGCGCGATGGTCACGCCCTTCACCGACGAGGGACCGCTCGACCTGGACGGTGCCCAGCGGCTGGCCGAGCGGCTGGTCTCCGAGGGCTGCGACGGACTGGTGCTGTCCGGGACCACCGGGGAGTCACCGACGCTGACCGACACCGAGAGGTCCGCGCTGGTGCGGGCGGTGGCCGAGGCCGTCGGAAACCGCGCCGTGGTCGTCGCGGGCATCGGGACCGCCGACACCCGCCACTCCGTGCAGCTCGCACTGGAGGCCGAAAAGGCGGGCGCGGACGGCCTGTTGGCCGTCACGCCGTACTACAGCAGGCCTCCGCAGGACGCCGTCGAGGCACACTTCCGGGCGATCGCGGACGCGTCCGGACTGCCGCTCGCGCTGTACGACATCCCGGGCCGCACCGGCACCCGTATCGAGCCGGAGACGATGCGGCGGCTCGCGGAGCACCCGCGGATCGTGGCGGTGAAGGACTGCGCGTACGACCTGCTGGGCACGCAGAAGGTGCTGGCCACAACGGAGTTGGCGTACTACACGGGCTGCGACGAATACGTACTCGCCCTGTACGCGATCGGCGGCGCCGGATACATCAGCACGGTGGCGAATGTGATCCCACGTCACTTCCGGTCGATCATCGACGCGTTCGACCGGGGCGAGACGGACGAGGCGGCCCGCTTGCAGCAACTCGCCATCCCACTGACCGAGTTGATGATGGCGTCCGGACTCCCCGGCACGGTGACGACGAAGGGTCTGCTGGGCGCCCTGGGTTTGCCGGCCGGTCCGGTGAGGGCGCCGCTGCAGCCCGCCGGCCGCGAGACGACCGACGGACTGCTGACCGCGTACGAGCGCCTGATGGCCGCCGGCTGATCCCGGCCGACTGATCAGCGTGTGGCGAAGATCGGCACCCAGCGCCCGCCCGCGCCGTCGTTGCCCTGGCGGAAACCGCTCAGCGGAACGGTCTTCTTGTTGCCGATCGTGACGAGGACGAGCCGGTTGTGGAACTCGTTCGTACCGGGCGCGATGTCCCAGGCGATGAGCCGCTTGTTGTCGGCCCAGGCGAGCAGCTGCTGCCCGGGGATCTTGTAGAGCCGCTTGCCGGTGCGGGGGTCGTTGATCTCGGTGGCGGTGGTCTTGACGCCGCCCGCGAAGTCCCCCGCGACGAGCTTCCCGTCGGGCGAGAGCCCTGCTTCGGGATGGCCGACGTGCTTCTCGTCGACGGGCACACCGGTCTCGTCGCCGTTCAGGTCGTAGTACTGACGGTAAGGCTCCGACGAGAGACTCGCGAAGACCAGCGAACCGTCGTGACTCCAGTCGAAGTCATCACGTGAATTCATGGACGAGAAGCCGAACTCGTCCTCCGGCTGCGGCACCTCGTGCCAGTCGGACTCGCCGGACGCCACGTCCACGACGGAGAAGCCGGTCCTGCTGGGGAAGGGGCCGGGCTGCCTCTTGCCGTTGACCTTCATCGGATGGTCCACGTAGTTGCGGTCGGGATTCTTCGCGTACGTGGTCGCGACCAGCTTCTTGCCGTCGGGCGAGAAGGCGACGCCGCCGACTCCGTGATCGACCTTGATCCAGCGGTCCACCTTGCCGGTGATCAGGTCGAGCAGTCCGATGCGCTTGGCCGGCAGCTCCTGCTCCAGCACGGCGGCGGTGCGCGCACCGGGGGCGACGTCGAGGAAGGCCCACTTCTTGGTCTTCTCGTACTTGCCGGTCTTCTGGTTCAGCAGCCCGTACGTGGGGGTGCGCAGGGTGTCCCCGTTGTCCTGCTTGACGGTCTCGGTGACGTAGAACGCGGCGAGCACGCTGTCCCCCGCCGCGATCAGGTCCCTCGGAGGCGACTGGTCGGGGTGGCCGATGATCGCGCTGCTGTTCATCCGGCTCGCGGGCCGCACCTCGTCGCCGTCGCCCAGCAGGGGAACGGCCACCGCGACGGCGACCACGGCCGCGGTGATGCCCGCGGTGGCCACGATCCTGCGGGTCCTGCGCCGCCGCCGGACGGCCAGCACCCGGTCGGTGAACCCCGCCGGGACGGACACGGCGTCCGCCGCGGTCTCGCGGAGCGCGTCGCGCACCAGTTCGTCGACGTTCACGGACGTACCTCCACGGGCGAGAAGTCACGGGAAGGGCTCTGCTCGGCGTCCGCCGGGCCGAGGGCGGTCAGCTCCGGTGCGAGCACGCGCAGTCTGGCGAGCGAGCGGTGCGTCGTGGACCGCACGGTTCCGACCGAGCAGCCGAGGATGCGGGCCACGTCGGCCTCCGGCAGGTCCTCGAAGTACCGCAGGACGAGCACGGTCCGCTGCCGGGCGGTGAGCCGCGCGAGCGCTCCGCGCATCAGGATCCGCAGCTCGGTCGCGGAGGTCGCGTCCGCGCCACCCGCCGTGCCTCCTGCGGCTCCGTCCGTCGTCTCGGGCGGCTCGGCGACGGTCAGCTCCCGCCGACGCCACTTCAGCCGCCAGCGGCTCACCTGCTGGCGGTACAGGATCTGCCGTACGTATGCCTCCGGCTCGTCGATCCGGTGCCATCGTCCGGCGGCCTTGATCAGCGCGTTCTGCAGCAGGTCCTCGGCCGCGTGGCGGTCGCCGCCGCTGAGCAGCACGGCGGTCTTCAGCAGCGCCGTCGACCTGTTCTCCACGAACTCCCTGAACGCCTCTTGCCCCTGGGCATCCATCGTCACCGTCTCTTCCCCGCGGGCGTCTCCCCCGCTCCCACCCGTACAGACGCCTGCCCGGACCTCCCGCTATGCCTCGACACCCAGCATTCCTCCCCCACACCCGCACGGCGCGGGCCCGATGGGCCCGTGAGGGGTGACGCCCGTACGACCCGCGCGGGCCCGGTGGGGGCTTGTCGCGCAGTTCCCCGCGCCCCTGAGGCGAGTGGGAGTGACGGTTATCTGACTCGTGCCGGTCCGATGTGGCTGAGCGCGCAGTTCCCCGCGCCCCTGAAGGCCAAAAGCAGGGGCGCAGCCCCGTTTTTAGGGGCGCGGGGAACTGCGCGACAAGCCCCCACCGGGCCCGCACCCGAAAACGCTCCCGAAGACGCACCCGTACCCGCACACGACAAACGCCCTCCCACCGAGCGTCAGCGGAAAGGCGTTCGCGTCAAGACGTCAAGACGTCAAGACGTCAACCCCACAGCTCAGTTGTGGCTGTGAAGAATCTCGTTCAGCCCACCCCACACCGCATTGTTCGGCCGAGCCTCCACCTTCCCGGTGACGGAGTTCCGCCGGAACAGAATGTTCGACGCCCCGGACAGCTCACGCGCCTTCACGATCTGCCCGTCGGGCATCGTCACGCGCGTACCGGCGGTGACGTACAGCCCGGCCTCCACCACACACTCGTCCCCGAGGGCGATCCCCACCCCCGCCTCCGCCCCGATGAGGCACCGCTCCCCGATGGTGATGCGGACATTGCCGCCACCGGACAGCGTCCCCATCGTGGACGCGCCGCCTCCGATGTCGGAGCCGTCACCGACCACGACCCCGGCGGAGATACGGCCCTCGACCATGGACGTACCGAGCGTGCCGGCGTTGAAGTTCACGAAGCCCTCGTGCATGACCGTGGTGCCCTCGGCCAGGTGCGCCCCGAGGCGGACCCGGTCGGCGTCGGCGATCCGGACACCCTTGGGCGCCACATAGTCGGTCATGCGCGGGAACTTGTCGATGGACGTCACGGCCAGGTGCAGCCCCTCGGCGCGGGCGTTCAGCCGGACCTTCTCGACGTCGTCGACGGCCACCGGCCCGAGCGAGGTCCAGGCGACGTTGGCGAGGTGGGCGAACAGACCGTCCAGGCTCTGCCCGTGCGGCTTCACGAGCCGGTGCGAGAGCAGGTGCAGACGCAGGTACGCGTCGTGCGCGTCGACCGGCTTCTCGTCGAGCGAGGCGATGACCGTGCGGACCGCGACGACCTCGACATCCCGGCGGGCGTCCGGGCCGATCGCTTTCACGGCACCTTCGCCGAGCAGTTCCACGGCGCGTTCGACGGGCAGCCGCTCGGAGCCGGAGGGGCCGGGTTCGGCGGCCAGTTCGGGGGCCGGGAACCAGGTGTCGAGGACGGTGCCGTCGGGGGCGATCGTGGCGAGCCCGGCGGCGACGGCGCCGGTGGTGGTGCGTGTAGCAGTCGTGTCGGTCATGACAGAAACCTAACGTGGCGGCCCCCGCCCGAGCCAACCAGCGCCCCCGCCGTCTCAGGTACCGGCCACCCGCACGACGCGCCGCCCGTTACCCGCTGCCCGCTCGACCCGGTGCCCACTCAACCCGTCACCCGCGCCAGTACCTCCCGCGCGTACTCCTCGTCGTACGGCACCCCCGTCAGCAGCACCTGCAGGCAGATGCCGTCGATCAGCGCGACCAGCGCCCGCGCGGTCACCGGGTCGGTGCGGTGGGCGAGGACGTCGGCGAAGTCCCGGCCGCACTCGTCGGCGACGGGCCGCAGGACGGGCCGGCGCAGGGCGGCGAGGTAGAGCTCGTACTCCACCTCCACCCCCGTGCGGTCGTCCGCGAGCCATTCGCCGACGAGCCCGGCCAGTTCGGTGGCGAGGTCGGCGCCGGAGTCCCGCAGGGCCTCGCGTGCGGCGACGGTCTTCGCGAAGCCCTCGTTCGCCTGCCGCAGGGTGGCGACCAGCAGTTCGTCGAGGGTCGTGAAGTGGTACGTCGTCGAGCCGAGCGGCACGTCCGCCTCGGCCGCGACCGAGCGGTGGCTCAGCCCCGCGATGCCTTTGGCCGCCACGACCCGGATCGCCGCGTCGATGATCCGCTGCCGCCGCTCGGGGTCGTACCGCCTGGCCATCAGCGGTCACCGTCCGAGCGGCCCGGGTGCCCGCCGCCCGCGGCCATCAGTGCGCCCCGCCCAGGTTCAGCACCACGACCCCGCCGATGATCATCGCGATACCGGCGAACTTGGCGAAGCTCAGCCCCTCCCCGAGGAACACCGCCCCGATCACGACGATGGCCGCCGTGCCGAGCCCGGCCCAGATCGCGTACGCCGTGCCGACGGACACGGTCTTGAGCGTCTGCGCCAGGAGAAGGAAGGCGACGACGTAGCCGAGGGCGGTCAGCAGCGAGGGCCAGAGCCTGCTGAAACCGTCGCTGTACTTCATGGCGGTGGTGGCGGCCACTTCCGCGGCGATGGCTCCGGCGAGCAGCACGTATCCCATACGTACGAGTGTACGCATCGATACGTACGCCCGTACACAGGACGGGACCGGCCCGCGGGACGCCCGTGGAAAGACGCCTGTGGAAATGTGCGCGGCACGCACCCCTCGTTCGCTCATTTCCCTTATGGCAGAAGGGAGTTACCGCTGGGTACCGTGCGGGACTCCCCTCCCTTTCCGCCTCCTTCCACCCCTCCCGATGGAGAGAATCATGAGCACAGGAGTCCCCCCTCGCCGTGCCCGATGGCCTCGCCCCCTCCTCGCGGGAGCGCTCGCCGTGGCCGCGCTGACCGCGGCCCCCTCGGCCGGCGGCGCACCCGCCGAATCCGGCGCCGACGCCGGCACGACCCTGGCCGCCGCCAACACGGCCCGCACCGAGACGCCGGTGGCCTCCGCCTCCCCGGTCGCGGGCGTCACCGAGACCCAGGTCTCCCTGCGGATCCCGCTGCCCGCCGCCGCGGGGAGCCACCCGGCGCGCTGCGACCGGCTGGCGTACCTGCGCTACCGCTCCTCGGACGGGCCGTCGAAGTCGGCCGGCGCCGACCGGATCCTGGTCGCCCAGCCCGGCATCCTGGAGGGTGCGGGCGCCTTCGACAGCGTGGCCCGCAACACCGTGCGGGCGGCTGCCGACCGGGGCGAGCACATCGAGTTCTGGGCGCTGGACCGGCGTTCCAACTGCCTGGAGGACAACGCCGGGGTCGCGACGGGCAGTGTGAGCCGGGCGGTCGGCTACTACTACGAGGGCCGGCAGATCGACGGGCGCGCTTTCGACGGCTTCCTGACGAGTGACCAGGTGGGCTGGCTCGGGGAGGTCGGCCTGGAGCAGACCGTCCGGGACCAGTACGACCTGCTGACCGCCGAACTGCCCGACCAGAGGCTGCGCAAGGAGAAGGTGCTGTGCGGCGGGCACTCGCTCGGCGGGGTGCTCACCGGCGTCTTCTCCACCTGGGACTTCGACGGGAACAGCTCGACGACGGCGGACGCGGGCTTCAACCAGTGCGCGGGCTACTTCGCCCTGGACACCACGATCGCCGTCGACCTCGATGACCTGAACGGCGGTTCGGGATCACTCGACGGTGACCTGCTGCCCCGGGGCACGGTCCCGGAGACGGGCCTCGGCTACACCGTCGTACAGGCCGGTCTGCGCTCCGGGGTCCTGCCCCGCTTCCTGGCGCTGCCCGCGGTGATCAACCCGGAGATCATGAACCTGCTCGCGATCAGCGGTCTCGCCGCGCGGTCCACCCTTCAGAGCGCCCTGCCCGCGAACGAGAACATCGAGACGACGACCCGCACGATGTTCTCGAAGAACGCGGCCGTGTTCCTGAGCGGCAAGCCGACGATCCGCGACTTCCGGCTGACCAACGAGGCGCTCCTCGGCGCCTTCATGGACGACAACTCGGCCCCGCTGTCCTTCATCCAGACCAGCGTGGGCCTCTTCGACGGCGGCCGGCTCGCCGACAAGGACTTCCCCGTCTCGAACGACGTCCAGGGCTCCCCCGCCCTGTTCGGTACGGAGCTGAAGGCGATCCCGGACGAGCCGGGCGGCCCCCTCTACACCTGGCGCGACTTCGACCGGGTGGGCGCGCCGGACGACCCGGTGCACCGCTCGGCGGACGGTACGCCGTTCACCACGGCCGCCAAGGAGGTCTCGGACATCGGGGAACTGGCCCGCAGCCTCTCCGAGCAGCCGCTGGACTTCACCGAGGACTACTTCCCGACGAAGCTCGTCACGGATCTCTCGCTGGTGGACGACGCGCGGATCGCCCGGCACATGGCGCACACCGGGGGCCCGACCGCCCGTCCGGTGATCACCTTCGTCGCCGGTGACGGCATCCTGGCGGACCGTGTCCCGGCGGACAAGAATCCGGTCGTGCTCCCCGGCTACCAGCACCTGGACGTCCTCACCGCGGCCCCGGTCCAGAACGACGGAAGCCGCGAACGGATCGCCACACTCCTGTCCGCCTTCGGGAAGCGCCCCTGATCCGCCCCTGACCCATGAGGCCCAGAGAGGAAGTCCTCCGGCCGGACCGGAACTTCCCCTTCCTCCGCGCCCCGGCGTCCGAGCCGTCCCCTCGGGCGCCCGAATCCCCTCTTCGGGGCCCTGATCTCGAATCCTTAAGCCTTGAACTATCTTTCCCGGCCGCCGAATCCGGAGCCGGCCGCCAACTCGTCCCCCGGCCAAGCCAGTTCGGGCAGAAACCGCTCTCAGGAACGCTTACTCGACCCGCACAACTTCCACTAATGTTCCCCTCGTCGCGTACACGGATCGCCCGGCCATGGCCGTCCCGTGTGCCCGCGACCTCCGCCTCCTCATGTGCCACGAGCAATGACCGAACCGCGTCGCCATCGGCGACGCCGGGGGGAACCGCGCATGCCCGAAAGAAACACCGAGTCCGCTCCCGACCCGTCCCCCCACCTGCCGAAGGTGTGGGAGACCGGCGAGACCCTGGACCAGTCCCCCATACCCGGGACACGCCGGCTCTGGCTGGCCGGAGCGCTGCTGCTCGCGGTCCTCGCCTCCACGGTGACCGCGGTCACCGTGCTGGACGAGGACAAGGGGACCTCGACGGAGGACCGGACACAGAACACCGCCGCCCAGGACAAGCCACTGGTCGCCGCTCCGCCCGTCGCCGCCACCGCTCCCAGCGGAAAGAGCGGGCTGGCCGCCCCGTCGCCCTCCGGCAGTACCCCGGACGGCTCCGCGCCGCCCGCGGAGCAGCAGGGCGGCGCCGGCACCGACCCCGTACCGAAACCGTCGGCGTCGAAGTCGAAGCCCGCGTCGGGTGACAAGCCGCCGGCGTCCAAGCCGTCGTCCGCGCGGAAGTCCATCCAGGCGGTCAACTACCCCGACCGCTACTGGCGTCTGGGCCACGACTCCGTGCGGCTCGACCGGGTGGACCGGCGCAGCTCCTCCAGCACCAGGCAGAAGGCCTCCTTCAAGCTCGTCCCGGGTCTCGCCGACGCCGACTGCGTCTCGTTCTCGCTGGGGAACGGCAGTTATCTGCGGCACGCCCGGTTCCGGCTGCGCGCCGACCGCCACAACGGCTCCGAGCTGTTCAAGAAGGACGCCACCTTCTGCCCGCGCCCGTCGGCGTTCTCCGACGCCGTGATGCTGGAGTCGGTCAACTACCGCGGCCGATTCCTGCGCCACCGTGACTTCCGGCTGCGCCTGGACCCGTACGACAACAGCCGTCTCTACCAGGCCGACTCGGCGTTCCGCCTGGTCAAGGGACTGGGCTGAGCCGCACAGGACCCGACTGGCCCCTCACGCACGCGGCCCCCGGCGCAATCGCCGGGGGCCGCACACGTACAGACGGGACGGGGTCGCTCAGACGTTGAATCCGAGCGCCCGAAGCTGGTCACGACCGTCGTCCGTGATCTTGTCCGGGCCCCACGGCGGCATCCACACCCAGTTGATGCGGAGTTCGTTCACGATGCCGTCCGTGGCGGACTTGGCCTGGTCCTCGATGACGTCGGTGAGCGGACAGGCCGCCGACGTCAGGGTCATGTCGATCGTCGCGATGTTCGCGTCGTCGATGTGGATCCCGTAGATCAGTCCGAGGTTGACGACGTCGATGCCCAGCTCGGGGTCGACGACGTCGTACAGCGCCTCGCGGACTTCTTCCTCGGAGGCCGGTTTCATCTCGATGGTCTCGCTCATGCCGTCTTCCTCTCGGCGCCGGCCTCGCCCAGGGCCTGGGCCGTCGCGTCCTTCCAGGCCATCCAGCTCAGCAGTGCGCACTTCACGCGGGCGGGGTACTTGGAGACCCCGGCGAACGCGACCGCGTCCTCCAGGACCTCCTCCATGGCGTCGTCCGGCTCGATACGACCCTTGGACTGCATCAGCTCCAGGAAGGTCTCCTGGATCTTCTGCGCCTCGGCCAGGTCCCGGCCCACGAGCAGCTCGTTCAGCACGGAGGCGGAGGCCTGGCTGATGGAGCAGCCCTGGCCCTCGTACGAGACGTCACTGATCGTCGTGCCGTCGTACTTCACCCGCAGGGTGATCTCGTCGCCGCACGTCGGGTTGACGTGGTGCACCTCGGCGTCGCCGTCCCGGAGACCGCGCCCGTGGGGGTGCTTGTAGTGGTCCAGGATGACTTCCTGGTACATCGAATCAAGCCTCACGACTCAGCCAGCTCCTCAGCCGAAGAAGTTCCGTACGTGCTCCAGGCCGTCGACCAGTGCGTCGATCTCGGTCGGCGTGGAGTACAGATAGAACGACGCTCGTGTGGTCGCAGGAATTCCGTACCGCAGGCAGACCGGCCGTGCGCAGTGGTGTCCGACCCGGACCGCGATGCCCTGTTCGTCGAGAACCTGGCCCACGTCGTGCGGGTGGATGTCACCCAGCGTGAACGAGATCGCCGCGCCGCGGTCCTCGGCGGTCGTCGGGCCGATGATGCGCAGGCCCGGGACCTCGGCGAACCGCTTCACCGCGTACTCGGTGAGCGCGTGCTCGTGGGCGAGGATCCTGTCCATGCCGATCGCGCTCAGGTAGTCGATGGCCGCACCGAGACCGACCGCCTGGGCGATCGGCGGGGTGCCCGCCTCGAACTTGTGCGGAGCGGGAGCGTACGTCGACGAGTGCATCGACACGGTCTCGATCATCTCGCCGCCGCCCAGGAACGGCGGCAGGTCCTCCAGCAGCTCCTGGCGGCCCCAGAGGACGCCGATGCCGGTCGGGCCGCACATCTTGTGGCCGGTGAAGGCCACGAAGTCGGCCTGCAGGGCCTGTACGTCCAGCGGCATGTGCGGGGCGGCCTGGGAGGCGTCGATGCAGACCAGCGCACCGACCTCCTGCGCACGGCGCACTATCGCCTCGACCGGGTTGACCGTGCCCAGGATGTTCGACACCAGCACGAAGGAGACGATCTTCGTCTTCTCCGTGATGATCTCGTCGATGTTGGACAGGTCGAGCCGGCCGTCGTCGGTCAGGCCGAACCACTTCAGCTTCGCGCCCGTGCGCTGCGCGAGCAGCTGCCACGGCACGATGTTGGAGTGGTGCTCCATCTCCGTGATGACGATCTCGGTCTCGTGGTCGACCCGGTAGGGCTCGTCGGCCCAGCCGAGCATGTTGGCCACGAGGTTGAGCGACTCCGAGGCGTTCTTCGTGAAGATGACCTCGTCGCGGCTCGGCGCGTTGATGAACGCGGCGACCTTGTCGCGCGCGCCCTCGTACAGCGCCGTGGCCTCCTCCGCGAGCACATGCACACCGCGGTGGACGTTGGCGTTGTACTGCTCGTAGTAACCACTGAGTGCGTCCAGCACCTGGCGCGGCTTCTGCGAGGTCGCCGCGTTGTCCAGGTACACGAGCTTCTTACCGTCGTGGACCTGGCGGTCCAGGATGGGGAAGTCCTTACGGATCGCCTCGTCAAGTAGGTGAGATGTTCCCGTGAGGAGGCCCGGCAACTGCGTCACGCTGATGCTCCACCCTTCACGTACTTGTCGTAGCCCTCGGCCTCGAGCTGGTCGGCGAGCTCGGCGCCGCCGGACTCGGCGATGCGGCCGTTCGCGAACACGTGCACGTGGTCGGGCTTGATGTACCGCAGGATGCGCGTGTAGTGCGTGATCAGCAGGGTGCCGACCTCGCCGCTCTCACGGACGCGGTTGACGCCCTCGGAGACGACGCGCAGGGCGTCGACGTCGAGACCGGAGTCGGTCTCGTCGAGGATCGCGATCTTCGGCTTGAGCAGCTCCAGCTGAAGGATCTCGTGGCGCTTCTTCTCGCCGCCGGAGAAGCCCTCGTTCACGTTGCGCTCGGCGAAGGCCGGGTCCATGTTGAGGCGCTGCATGGCCTCCTTGACCTCCTTGACCCACAGGCGGAGCTTGGGGGCCTCGCCTCGGATCGCGGTGGCGGAGGTGCGCAGGAAGTTGGAGACGGAGACACCGGGCACCTCGACCGGGTACTGCATCGCCAGGAACAGGCCCGCGCGGGCGCGCTCGTCGACGGACATCTCCAGGACGTCCTCGCCGTCGAGGGTGACGGTGCCGCCGGTGATCGTGTACTTCGGGTGTCCCGCGAGCGAGTAGGCGAGAGTCGACTTGCCGGAGCCGTTCGGGCCCATGATGGCGTGGGTCTCGCCCTGCTTCACGGTGAGGTCGACGCCCTTGAGGATCTCCTTCGTGGCGTTGTCGGCCTCGACGGTGACGTGCAGGTCGTGGATTTCAAGCGTTGCCATGGGTTCCTCAGGACTCCTGGGTGAGGGAGACGAGCACGTCGTCCCCTTCGATCTTTACGGGGTATACGGGGACGGGGCGCGTCGCGGGAAGGCCGGACGGCTTGCCGGTTCTGAGGTCGAACGCGGAGCCGTGCAGCCAGCACTCGATCTGACAGTCCTCCACCTCGCCCTCGGAGAGCGAGACGTTCGCGTGCGAGCAGATGTCGTGGATCGCGAACACCTCCCCCTCGGTCTGCACGACCGAGACCGGCGTGCCGTCGAGTTCCACCCGTTTCGGGGTGTCCTTCTCCAGCTCGCTCAGCCCACAGGCGCGTTGGAAGGCAGTCATCAGACGGACGCCTCCAGCTCCTCGTCGATCCTGGCGAGAAGGCGTTCCTGGATGTCGGGGACGCGGATCTGCTGGACCAGCTCGGCGAAGAAGCCGCGGACCACCAGACGGCGTGCCTCGTCGGCCGGGATGCCGCGGGCCATCAGGTAGAAGAGCTGCTCGTCGTCGAAGCGGCCGGTCGCCGAGGCGTGTCCGGCGCCGACGATCTCGCCGGTCTCGATCTCCAGGTTCGGCACGGAGTCGACCCGGGCACCGTCGGTCAGAACCAGGTTGCGGTTCATCTCGTAGGTGTCCGTGCCCTCGGCGGTGGCCTCGATGAGGACGTCGCCGATCCACACCGCGTGGGCGCCGTCGCCCTGGAGCGCGCCCTTGTAGGCGACGTTCGACTTGCAGTGCGGGGTGTTGTGGTCGACCAGGAGGCGGTGCTCCTGGTGCTGGCCGGCGTCCGTGAAGTACAGGCCGAACAGCTCGGCCTCGCCGCCGGGGCCCGCGTAGGCGACCCGCGGGTGGAGGCGTACGAGGTCGCCGCCGAAGGTGACCACGAAGGACTTGAAGGTGGCGTCGCGGCCGATCAGCGCGTTGTGCTGGCCGACGTGGACGGCCTTGTCGTCCCAGTCCTGGACGGAGACGACGGTGAGCTTGGCGCCGTCGCCCAGGACGTAGTCGACGTTGGCGGCCAGGACGGCGTCACCGGTGTGGTCGATGACGACGACGGCCTCGGCGAAGGCTCCCAGCTCGATGACCTGGTGGCCGTAGGCGACCCCGCCCGCGCCGTGCACGGCGATGCGGATCGGCTCGGTGAGGACCGTCTCCTTGGGGACGGTGACCACACCGGCCTTCTCGAACGCCGAGTAGGCCTGGGCGGCGACCCGGTCGACCGGGGTCGCCCGGCCGAGCCGCGCGTCGTCGCGGCCGACGGTCTCGACGGTGACGCCCTCGGGCGCGTCGATGTCGACCTTGACGCCGTCGCCGGTGGCGACCGCGGTGCCGTCGTGCAGCCCGCGCAGCCGCTCCAGCGGCGTGAACCGCCACTCCTCCTCACGGCCGTGGGGGACGGGGAAGTCCGCCACGTCGAAGGACGGGGGCGCGCTCATGCGCGTGGCGACGGTCGACTCGGCGGCCACCGCGATCTGGCCGGCGGTCGTACTGCCGACCGGGATGTTCTGAGCCTCAGCCATGGCTGTCGGTCTGCTCTCTTCCTACGTCTACGTCAGAAATCTGGCGACTGCTCCGGGGGGGGGCGGGTCCTAGCCGACCGCGCCTTCCATCTGCAGCTCGATCAGCCGGTTGAGCTCCAGCGCGTACTCCATGGGCAGCTCCTTCGCGATGGGCTCGACGAAGCCGCGCACGATCATGGCCATGGCCTCGAACTCGGTCATGCCCCGGCTCATCAGGTAGAAGAGCTGGTCGTCGCTGACCTTGGAGACCGTCGCCTCGTGGCCCATGGACACGTCGTCCTCGCGGACGTCCACGTAGGGGTACGTGTCCGAGCGGGAGATGGTGTCGACGAGCAGCGCGTCGCACAGCACGTTCGACTTCGAGCCGTGGGCGCCCTCGCCGATCTCGACGAGACCGCGGTAGGACGTACGGCCGCCGCCGCGCGCCACGGACTTCGACACGATGTTGGAGGACGTGTTCGGCGCCATGTGGACCATCTTGGAGCCGGCGTCCTGGTGCTGGCCCTCGCCCGCGAAGGCGATGGAGAGGGTCTCGCCCTTGGCGTGCTCGCCCATCAGGTAGACGGCCGGGTACTTCATGGTGACCTTGGAGCCGATGTTGCCGTCGATCCACTCCATGGTCGCGCCCTCGTACGCCACGGCGCGCTTGGTGACCAGGTTGTAGACGTTGTTCGACCAGTTCTGGATGGTCGTGTAACGGCAGCGGCCACCCTTCTTGACGATGATCTCGACGACCGCGGAGTGCAGCGAGTCCGACTTGTAGATCGGGGCGGTGCAGCCCTCGACGTAGTGCACGTAGGCACCCTCGTCGACGATGATCAGGGTCCGCTCGAACTGGCCCATGTTCTCCGTGTTGATACGGAAGTAGGCCTGGAGCGGGATCTCGACGTGCACACCCTTCGGCACGTAGATGAACGAGCCGCCGGACCACACCGCGGAGTTCAGCGACGCGAACTTGTTGTCGCCGACCGGGATGACGGTGCCGAAGTACTCCTTGAAGAGCTCCGGGTGCTCCTTCAGCGCGGTGTCGGTGTCCATGAAGATGACACCCTGCGCCTCCAGCTCCTCGTTGATCTGGTGGTAGACGACCTCGGACTCGTACTGGGCCGCGACACCGGCGACGAGGCGCTGCTTCTCCGCCTCGGGGATGCCGAGCTTGTCGTACGTGTTCTTGATGTCCTCGGGCAGGTCTTCCCAGGACTGTGCCTGCTTCTCCGTGGAGCGCACGAAGTACTTGATGTTGTCGAAGTCGATGCCCGAGAGGTCCGAGCCCCAGTTCGGCATGGGCTTCTTGCCGAACAGGCGCAGGCCCTTGAGCCGGAGATTGGTCATCCACTCCGGCTCGTTCTTCTTCGCGGAGATGTCGCGGACGACGTGTTCGTTGATACCGCGCTTGGCAGAGGCACCAGCCACGTCGGAGTCGGCCCAGCCGTATTCGTAGGTGCCCAGACCCTCAAGCTCGGGGTGGGCGGTCTCCTCGATGGGGAGCGTCATGCGGGGTTCCTCCCGGCGGTACGTGCGGATGCGTTATCAGTGGTCTTCGAAGGCGTGGAAACTGGTGGAGCCTTGGAAATCTTCGGGCTGTGGGAAATCTTGGGGATGAAGGTCGTGCAGACGCCGTCGCCGTGGGCGATGGTGGCCAGCCGCTGCACGTGAGTACCCAGCAGCTGGGAGAAGAACTCGGTCTCCGCCTCGCACAGCTGCGGGAACTGCTCGGCGACATGGGCGACCGGGCAGTGGTGCTGGCAGAGCTGCTCACCGACCGGTGCGCTGCGCGCCGTAGCAGCGTACCCGTCCGCGCTCAGGGCCTTGGCCAGGGCTTCGGCCCGCTTCTCGGGAGCGGCGGACTCGACCGCCTCGCGGTACGCACCGGCCTGGGCGGCCATCCGGGCCCGGGCGAAGGCGACGAGCGCCCCCTCCCCGCCCTCGCGCTCGGCGATCCAGCGCAGGGCGTCCGCGGCGAGCTGGTCGTAGGACTGGTCGAAGGCGTCCCGGCCGCAGTCGGTCAGGGCGAACACCTTGGCGGGCCGTCCACGCGTACGAGCGCCGTAGACCCGCTGTTCACGGGGCTCCACGACGTCGTCGGAGACGAGGGCGTCAAGGTGCCGGCGGACGGCCGCCTGGGTCAGCCCCAGCCGTCCGGCGAGATCGGCCACGGTCGACGGGCCGTGGTCCAGGATGGACCGCGCGACCCGGTTGCGCGTGGAGCGCTCCCCGGTCGCGAGTTCCTCCTGAGGGGCCCCCGTGGGGGTCTCCTGAGCCTCGCCGACGTATTTCACAACACCATTGTTGCGTAATTCCTCAGAGAGTGACAAGCCGTGTCCGCGCCCGATGGGGTGCGGTGCATCACTTAGGTAAACCTAATCTGACCTGCGGGAACGATCTTTGATCGATCAATTCGGTGGCATGGCCCGGGGCCGTCGGCAAGACTGGGGAACCATGCCGACACCCCCTCCCACCGGCCCTCTCGTCACGCGCGCCACCCTCACCGCGGACCTGCGCGCCCTGGGCGTACGCCCCGGCGAGACGCTCCTCGTACATTCGTCACTGCGTTCCCTCGGATGGGTCAACGGAGGAGCGGTCGCCGTCGTCCAGGGACTCCTGGACGCGCTCGGGCCCGACGGCACCCTCGTGGTCCCCACCCAGTCCGGCCACCTCTCCGACCCGGCCCTGTGGAGCAGCCCGCCGGTGCCCGAGGAGTGGTGGCCGACGATCCGCGCCACGATGCCCCCGTACGACCCGCTCGTGACGCCCTCGCGCGGGGTGGGCGTGGTTCCGGAGACCGTGCGCTCCTGGCCCGGCGCCCTGCGCAGCGCGCATCCGCAGACCTCCTTCGCGGCCCTCGGCCCGGCCGCGGCGGCGGTCGTCGAGGAGCACGCGCCGGACTGCCGGCTCGGCGAGCACAGCCCCCTGGCGCGCCTGGAGGAGAGGGGCGCCCGGGTCCTGCTGCTGGGCGCGGGCTACGACACCTGCACCGGCTTCCACCTGGCCGAGTACCGCATACCCGCACCCCGCGTCGAGGTGGGACGGCCGGTCCTCGCTCCCGAGGGGCCCCGCTGGGAGACGGTCACGGAGGTCGCGATCAGCTCGGACGAGTTCGACACCCTGGGCGCGGACTTCGAGCGGGACCGTCCGGTCGTACGGGGCCGGGTGGGCGCGGCCGACGCACGGCTGTTCCCCCTGGCGGACGCGGTCGCCTACGCGGAGCGGTGGCTCGCGGTGCACCGTTCGCGCGAGGAGTGGATCACGAACGACGTGCCCCTCTCACGCGCCGTTGCGCGCGCCGTCCCGCGCCGCCCGTGACGCGCCCCGCCCTCATGCGCCCGCCCGGCCGTCCCTAGACTTGGCGACCATGCGAAGTGAGGCCGCCCATGCGAAGTGACCCCGTCGTCCAGGTCAGCGGTCTGGTGAAGCGTTACGGCGGGAAGACCGCCGTGGACGGCCTGGATCTGGTGGCCCGGGCGGGCATCACGGCCGTGCTCGGACCCAACGGCGCGGGCAAGACGACCACCGTCGAGAGCTGCGAGGGATACCGGCGCCCCGACGCCGGAACGGTCCGGGTCCTGGGCCTCGACCCGGTGCGCGAGGCCTCGGCCCTGCGCCCCCGGATCGGTGTGATGCTCCAGTCCGGCGGCGTCTACTCCGGCGCCCGCGCCGACGAGATGCTCAAGCACGTCGCCAGGCTGCACGCGCATCCGCTGGACGTGGCCGCCCTGATCGAGCGCCTGGGTCTCGGCAGCTGCGGCCGGACCACGTACCGGCGGCTGTCCGGCGGCCAGCAGCAGCGCCTCGCGCTCGCCATGGCCGTCGTCGGACGCCCCGAGCTGGTCTTCCTGGACGAGCCGACCGCGGGCCTCGACCCGCAGGCACGCCGGGCGACCTGGGAACTCGTCCGTGAGCTGCGCGCCGACGGGGTCTCGGTGATCCTGACCACGCACCACATGGACGAGGCCGAGCAGCTCGCCGACGACGTGGCGATCATCGACGCCGGCCGGGTCATCGCGCAGGGCTCCCCCGAGGAGCTGTGCCGCGGCGGCGCCGAGAACACCCTGCGGTTCGGCGGGCGCCCCGGCCTGGACGTGGCCTCCCTCCTCAAGGCCCTCCCGGCGGACTCCACCGCGGTCGAGCTGACCCCGGGCTCGTACCGGGTGGGCGGCAAGATCGACCCGCAGCTGCTCGCCACCGTCACGAGCTGGTGCGCCCAGCACGGCGTGATGCCGGAGAAGATCTCCGTGGAGCGGCACACCCTGGAGGACGTCTTCTTGGAGCTCACCGGTAAGGAGCTGCGCGGATGAGCGCGGAAACGACGGGAACGGGACCGGGAACGGACGCCCGGTCGACGGCCGCGGGCACCTACGCGCCGAAGCCCGGAGCGGCCCCGCTGCCCCGCATGATCGCGACGCAGGCGGCCCTCGAAACGAGGATGCTGCTGCGCAACGGCGAGCAGCTGCTGCTGACGGTGATCATCCCGACGCTGCTGCTCGTGCTGTTCAGCGCGGTGGACGTGGTCGACACCGGTGACGGCAAGGCCGTCGACTTCCTGGCGCCGGGCATCCTGGCGCTGGCCGTGATGTCGACGGCGTTCACCGGCCAGGCGATCGCCACGGGCTTCGAGCGGCGGTACGGCGTACTGAAGCGGCTCGCCGTCTCGCCACTGCCCCGCTGGGGCCTGATGACGGCCAAGAGCCTCTCCGTACTGGTCACGGAGATCCTCCAGGTGATCCTCGTGACGGCGATCGCCCTCGCGCTGGGCTGGTCGCCGCACGGCAACCCGTTCGCCGTGCTGCTCCTGCTGGTCCTGGGCACGGCCGCGTTCTCGGGGCTCGGTCTGCTGATGGCGGGGACCCTGAAGGCGGAGGCCACACTCGCCGCCGCCAACCTGGTCTTCCTGCTGCTGCTCATCGGCGGCGGGGTGATCGTCCCGCTGGACAAGTTCCCGCAGGGGGCGCAGGACGTCCTCGGTCTGCTGCCGATCTCGGCCCTCTCGGAAGGGCTGAGGGACGTCCTCCAGCACGGCGCCGGGATGCCCTGGGGCAACCTCGGGATCCTGGCCGTGTGGGCGGTCGTGGGCCTGGCGGCGGCCGGACGGTTCTTCCGCTGGGAGTGACGGCACGCGGCGGTCCGGAGGGGCCTCGTGAACGCGTGCACAAGCGGCCCCCTACGATGGAGCCCGTGCCGAACGTGACCCGAGCGGACGCCGCTCAAGCCGTGCGCAACCCGCTCGCCTTCATCGCAGGGCGCTGGACCCCGTCCCCCCGGACGGTCCGGCGCGCCGCTCTCGCCGCCCTCGTGATGGCGGTACTGATCGTGGTGACCGGTGGTGCCGTCCGGCTGACCGGCTCGGGCCTCGGCTGCCCGACCTGGCCCAAGTGCACCGACGACTCGCTCACCACGACGAGCGAGATGGGCGTGCACGGCGTCATCGAGTTCGGCAACCGCATGCTGACGTACGTGCTGTGCGCGGCCGTCGGCTGGGCGATCATCGCCGCGCGCTCGCAGAAGCCGTACCGCCGCAGCCTCACCCGGCTCGGCTGGACGCAGTTCTGGGTCGTCATGAGCAACGCGGTCCTCGGCGGGGTCGTCGTCCTCGTGGGCCTGAACCCGTACACGGTCGCCGCGCACTTCCTCCTGTCCACCGCGCTGATCGCCGTCGCCACGCTGATGTGGCAGCGCACCCGTGAGGGTGACGGCTCACCCCGTCCGCTGGTCGGCAAGCCGGTGCTGCAGATGGCGTGGATCCTGGTCACCGCCACCGTCCTGCTGATCGCGGTGGGCACGGTCGTCACCGGCTCGGGCCCGCACGCCGGCGATTCGAGCGAGGTGCACCGCATCCCGCTGAACTGGGAGAACGTCACCAAGCTGCATGCCGTCCTGGCCTGGATCGTGGTGACGCTGACCTTCGCCCTGTGGTTCGTCCTCAAGGCCGTCGACGCGCCCCGCGGCCCCCTGCAGCGCACCCGCGACCTCTTCCTGGTGCTGCTCGCGCAGGGCGCCATCGGCTACGTCCAGTACTTCACCGATCTGCCGGAGGTCCTGGTCGGCCTCCACATGTTCGGCTCCTGCCTGGTGTGGATCGCCACGCTCCGCGTCCTGCTGGCGCTGCGGGAGCGTCCGGAGACCGTGGCGGACCTGCCGGGCCAGTCGACGGAATCGGCGCTCAGCCGCACCTGACCCGTCACGGCTCACATGTACGCGGCCACGAGGCGGTCGATCGCCGGGCCGAGGTAGTCCCTGGTCAGCTGCCCTCTGCGGGCCTTCCACGCCTGGATCTCCCGAACCTCCCGGAGCGGCGTCCCCGACCGCGGGTACCGCCGCCCGCGGATGTCCGCGACCACCTCGACGGGCGCGCCGAGGCCGGGCAGCAGGTCCAGCGCCTCGCGCTTGGTGATCAGCCGGCCGTCCTCCAGGGTGACCGCGGCGCGCGCGTGGGTGGTCATCCCGACGTCCACCCACGCGTCCTGGGTCCAGTTGCCGACGCGGTCCACCTCGCGGCGCCAGAAGTCCCGCTGGTCCCGGACCACGAACGCGGCGAGTTCGCCGTCCGTCACCGGTGGCAGCAGGGTGTCGGGCCGTTCGCCGGACAGGACCAGTCCGAAGGAGTGCAGTTCGCGCCGGGTCACCGGGGTGACCGGCCGCCGGAAGAGCTGCTGGTGCGCCCAGGTGAGGTGCCGCCGCTCCGGATCTGCGGCGGTGCCGGGCGTCAGATAGCTGCAGTGCAGTTTGGCGACGAGCGGTTCGTCGCGCAGACGGGCGTGCAGCCGGGCCACGTACCAGACCGTACGCGGGGTGATCGGACCGTCCAGGACCACGATCAGGTCCAGGTCGCTGCGGTCCTCCTGGTAGTCGCCGCCGCCCTCGGAGCCGAGCGAGCCGTGTGCCCACACGGCCAGCGGGTCGAGGCCGCGCAGTGCGGTGCGGAAGCGGTCGAGGAGCCGGTCGGTCGCGTCGCTGCGAGTCATGCGCCCAGTCTGTGCACTCACTCCACTCCGTACACCCGCTTCGCGTTGCCCGCCGCGATCAGTCCCGCGACCCGCTGCGCGTCGACCAGCGACCAGGCGCCCTCGGCCACCCAGGCGCCGAGCACCCGGGCGAGCGCCTCACGGAAGAGACGGGCGCCGACCACATGGAGTTCGGGCAGGCCGTGGGCCCCGCTGGAGAAGAGGAGCTTGCCGAAGGGGGCGAGCTCCAGGATCTCGGAGAGCACGGCCGCCGCCCGCGCGCCGGTCCGTACGAGCGCGGCGCCCAGATCGGCGTACACGTGCGGGAACACGCCGGCGAGATGCGCCGCGTGGCGGTGGTACGGGTAGCCGTGCAGCAGCACCAGATCGGTGCCGAGCCCGGCCGTGGCGCGGGCGAAGTCGGTGAGCAGGACCGGGTCGGTGCGGTCGATGCGCAGGCCGGGCTCGCCGAGCCCCGCGTGCAACTGGAGCGGGCGGCCGGAGGCGACGGCGATCCACAGCAGATGTCTGAGCAGTACCGGATCGCTCAGCGGGCCGCCCACCCGGCGGCCCGCCAGCCAGCGGCCCGCGGCGCCCCTCACCTCGCCGGGTCCCGGCGGTTCGGGTGCGAGCGCGAGGCCGTGCCGTACGCCCGCCACGGAGGTGAAGGCCACGGCGGTCGCGGCGGCCCCGTGCACCGACTCGGCGAGGTTGGCGAGGAACGACTCGACGGTGCCGGAGGTGTCGGCGACCTGCTCGGCGAGCAGTTCGAGACGGACGATCTCGTGGGCGTCGGCGGCACCCGTGGAGGCCATCTCGCCGGGTCCGGTCAGATCGCCGGGCAGCCCGGTGTCGACCAGATACGTCGTGATGCCGCTCCCCCGCAGCAGCTTGCGACCCGCCTCCAGGACACCGAGTTCGCGGCGGCGGGCCAGGTAGCGGGCGGGCGGACAGTGCGGTTCGAGACCGAGCAGCGGGGGGCACCAGCGGCGTACGGCGAAACCGGTCTGGGTGTCGAAGAACGTGGTGCCGGCGGCGGGTGGACCCTCGCCGCGGGCCAGATGGGCCTCGAAGGTGCCGAGGCCCAGCTCCGTCCGCAGTACGCCGTGGCAGTACTGGTCCACCAGCGACGGCGTTTCGATCATCCGGACCTCCCCCACGTTCGGCTCCGCCTATGCGCAGGGCCTAACGGGGGAGGTGCGTTGTCGGGTGCGGGTCCGCTCGGGCCGGTCGCGCCCACGCGGCGGAGCCGCACATGTCACAGCCCCGCGCCCCTAACGGGGCTTGGGGCCGCCCACCTGGATGCCCGCCATGCGGGTCCACTCGTACGGGCCCGTCCTGACCTTGTTGGCGAAGTCGCCGTCGAAGTCCTCGTGGACGGTGATGCCGGACTGCTTCACGGCTTCCTCGGCGAGGGCGTAGGTAGGGGCCACGAGGTCGCCCCACTCGCCGTCCTCCCCCACGAGAACGATCCGGGCACCCTTCTGCCCGAGATACGCGATCTGCCCCTCGGCCCCGCCATGAGCCTCGACGAACGAGGAAATCTGCTTGACGAGCTTGGCGGTACGCCGCTCGGCCTTGGCGCCCGGCTCGGCGCCCGCGCCCTCGTCAACCTGCTGGATGTCTGCCATACGAGGATGCTACCGACGGGTAGATCACCGGGCGACGCCAAGACCGAGTGGCCTTCCCCACGAACCACATCCACCGGAACCGCGTCAGGGGCGCGGGGAACGGCGCAGTCTTTCGCTTTCAGGGGCGCGGGGCTGTGACATGTGCGGCTCCGCCGCGTGGGCGCGACCAGCCACGACCGCCTTCAGGGGCGCGGGGAACTGCGCGACCAGCCACGAGGGACCGGCACCCGACAACGAGCCTCAGCCACCCCAAGCCCCACGCGGAGCGTCACCGCAGGAAGGGGTCCACCGCAACCGCCACGAACAGCAGCGACACATAGGTGATCGACCAGTGGAACAGCCGCATCTCCTTCAGCTTCGCCCCCACGGCCCCACCCCTGGCCCGCGCCTGCAACCCGTGCGCCTCCCACAACCAGAACGCACCCGTCACCACGGCGACCACCGTGTAGAACCACCCCGTGTACCCCAGCGGAGTGAGCAGCAGGGAGACACCGACCATGGCCCAGCTGTAGAGGACGATCTGCCGCGCGACGACCTTGTTGGACGCGACGACGGGCAGCATCGGCACGCCCACGCGCGCGTAGTCGTCCTTCACCTTCATGGACAGCGGCCAGTAGTGCGGCGGCGTCCAGAAGAACATGACGAGGAAGAGGATGACCGGCGCCCACGACATGGAGTTCGTGACGGACGACCAGCCGATGAGGACGGGCAGGCAGCCGGCGATCCCGCCCCACACGATGTTCTGCGACGTACGCCGTTTGAGGATCATCGTGTAGACGACGACGTAGAAGAGGAGGGCTCCCAGCGACAGCCAGGCGGACAGCCAGTTGACGGTGAGCCCGAACAGGAGCGTGGAGACCACGGCCAGCGTGATGCCGAAGGCGAGGCACTCGCGGGGGCTCACCATGCCGGTGACGAGCGGGCGCTGCGACGTACGTTCCATGAGCGCGTCGATGTCACGGTCGATGTACATGTTCAGCGCGTTGGCGCCACCGGCGGAGAGGTAGCCGCCGAGGCAGGTGAGGAGCACCAGCTTCAGGTCGGGCACCCCCTGCTGCGCCAGGAACATCACCGGCACGGTGGTGATCAGCAGCAGTTCGATGATCCGTGGCTTCGTGAGAGCGACGAACGCCTTGACCCGGGCCCCGAACGGCCGGTGGTTCGTGCCCTGACTCGTCCCGAGCACTCCCGCTGGACGGGATTCAACGGCCGTCACGCACACCCCTGACAGAGACATCCCAGCGAGCCCCGGGTGTGAACTCCCGGTAAAGGCTCGCGCGTACCACGCCACTGTAGACGTTGCCCAGACCCCGGCCTTCGCGGGGGTCAGGTCGTGTTGAAAGGGTCCCGCGACGGACTGATCGGCTTCTGATTGAGCAGTCGGATCACCAGCTCCGTATTCACTTGCCGAATACGGAACCCGCCGGTCGGGAGGCGGAAGAGGGCAAGTCCCGGCAGTCTGGAATGACTCGAAAAAATGCGCGTTGCCACGGGGGTAGGCTCGACAGCGAGCCGGTGGGCGCCACGTGCACCGGCATTCGACATGTGCAACATGTGGAGAGGAGCCCTGACCCAGGGTGAGCACCAAGCCGACCACAACAGACATCGAGTGGACCGAATTGGACCAGCGGGCGGTCGACACCGCCCGCATCCTGGCCGCCGACGCCGTACAGAAGGTCGGCAACGGCCATCCGGGTACGGCGATGAGTCTGGCGCCAGCCGCGTACACCCTCTTCCAGAAGGTGATGCGGCACGACCCGGCGGACGCCGACTGGACCGGCCGCGACCGTTTCGTGCTGTCCGCCGGCCATTCGTCCCTGACTCTCTACACGCAGCTGTACCTGGCCGGCTTCGGCCTGGAGCTGGACGACCTGAAGTCGTTCAGGACGTGGGGTTCGAAGACCCCGGGACACCCCGAGTACGGGCACACCACCGGTGTGGAGACGACGACCGGGCCGCTCGGCCAGGGTGTCGCGAACGCGGTGGGCATGGCGATGGCCGCCCGCTACGAGCGTGGTCTGTTCGACCCGGAGGCGGCCCCCGGCACCTCTCCGTTCGACCACTTCATCTTTGCGATCGCCGGTGACGGCTGCCTCCAGGAGGGCATCTCCGGCGAGGCGTCCTCGATGGCGGGCCACCAGAAGCTCGGCAACCTGGTCCTGCTGTGGGACGACAACCACATCTCGATCGAGGGCGACACGGAGACGGCCGTCTCCGAGGACACCCCCAAGCGGTACGAGGCCTACGGCTGGCACGTCCAGCGCGTGGAGCCGCAGGAGAACGGCGACCTCGACCCGGCCGCCCTGTACGCGGCGATCGAGGCCGCGAAGGCGGTCACGGACAAGCCGTCGTTCATCGCGATGCGCTCGATCATCGCCTGGCCCGCCCCGAACGCGCAGAACACCGAGGCCGCGCACGGCTCGGCGCTCGGCGACGACGAGGTCGCGGCCACCAAGCGGGTCCTCGGCTTCGACCCGGAGAAGTCCTTCGAGGTCGCCGACGAGGTGCTGGCGCACTCCCGCAAGGCGCTCGACCGCGGCCGTGAGGCCAAGGCCGAGTGGGAGAAGGGCTTCGCCGCGTGGCGGACCGCCAACCCGGAGCGCGCCGCCGAGTTCGACCGCATCGCCGCGGGCGAGCTGCCGGCCGGCTGGGAGGAGAAGCTCCCGGTCTTCGAGACGGGCAAGGGCGTCGCCACGCGTGCCGCGTCCGGCAAGGTCCTCCAGGCGCTCGGCGCGGTCGTCCCCGAGCTGTGGGGCGGCTCGGCCGACCTCGCGGGCTCGAACAACACGACGATCGACAAGACGTCGTCGTTCCTCCCGGCGGACAACCCGCTGGCGGAGGCGGACCCGTACGGCCGCACGATCCACTTCGGTATCCGCGAGCACTCGATGGCCGCGGAGATGAACGGCATCGCGCTGCACGGCAACACCCGTATCTACGGGGGCACCTTCCTGGTGTTCTCCGACTACATGCGCAACGCCGTGCGTCTGTCCGCGCTGATGCACCTGCCGGTGACGTACGTGTGGACGCACGACTCCATCGGTCTCGGCGAGGACGGCCCGACCCACCAGCCGGTCGAGCACCTGGCCTCGCTGCGCGCCATCCCGGGCCTGAACGTCGTGCGCCCGGCCGACGCCAACGAGACCGCGATCGCGTGGCGCGAGATCCTGCGCCGCTACACGAAGGTCTTCGGCAAGGGCAACCCGCACGGTCTCGCGCTGACCCGTCAGGGCGTTCCGACGTACGACGCCAACGAGGACACGACGAAGGGCGCCTACGTGCTCTTCGAGGCCGAGGGCGGCGAGCCCGAGGTCATCCTGATCGCCACCGGCTCCGAGGTGCACGTGGCCGTCGAGGCACGTGAGCAGCTCCAGGCGGCCGGCACCCCGACGCGGGTCGTGTCCGTGCCGTGCGTGGAGTGGTTCGACGAGCAGGACCAGGGGTACCGGGACTCGGTGCTTCCTCCGTCCGTCAAGGCGCGTGTCGCGGTCGAGGCCGGTATCGGTCTGACCTGGCACCGCTTCGTCGGGGACGCGGGCCGCATCGTTTCCCTGGAGCACTTCGGTGCTTCGGCCGACGGCAAGGTCCTCTTCCAGGAGTTCGGCTTCACTGCCGAGAACGTCGCGAACGTCGCCAAGGAATCGCTCGCCGCAGCCAAGCGCTGACGCCGGCAGCTCACGCTGACATACGACACGTAGGAGATGCATTTTCCATGACAGACGCACTCAAGCGCCTCTCCGAGGAAGGCGTCGCGATCTGGCTGGACGACCTGTCGCGCAAGCGGATCACGTCCGGCAATCTCGCCGAACTGATCGACCAGCAGCACGTCGTGGGCGTCACCACCAACCCGTCGATCTTCCAGAAGGCGATCTCGCAGGGCGACGGCTACGACCAGCAGCTCTCGGACCTCGCCGCCCGCAAGGTCACGGTCGAAGAGGCCATCCGCATGATCACGACGGCGGACGTCCGTGACGCCGCCGACATCCTGCGTCCGGTCTTCGACGCGACGCAGGGCCAGGACGGCCGGGTCTCGATCGAGGTCGACCCGCGCCTGGCGCACAACACCAAGGCGACCGTCGCCGAGGCCAAGCAGCTCGCCTGGCTCGTCGACCGGCCGAACACACTCATCAAGATCCCGGCGACCAAGGCGGGCCTGCCCGCGATCACCGAGACGATCGCGCGGGGCATCAGCGTCAACGTCACGCTGATCTTCTCCCTCGAGCGGTACCGCGAGGTCATGGAGGCGTTCGTCTCCGGCCTGGAGAAGGCCCAGGCCGCCGGCCTCGACCTCTCCAAGATCCACTCCGTGGCGTCCTTCTTCGTGTCCCGGGTGGACACCGAGATCGACAAGCGGCTGGACGCGCTGGGCACGGACGAGGCCAAGGCCGCCCGCGGCAAGGCGGGTCTCGCCAACGCGCGGCTCGCGTACCAGGCGTACGAGGAGGTCTTCACCTCGGACCGCTGGAACGCCCTGGACAAGGCGCAGGCCAACAAGCAGCGTCCGCTGTGGGCCTCGACCGGCGTCAAGGACCCGGCCTACAAGGACACCCTGTACGTCGACGACCTGGTCGCGCCGAACACGGTGAACACCATGCCGGAGGCGACCCTGTTCGCCGCCGAGGACCACGGAAAGATCACCGGCAACACCGTCGCCGGTACGTACGAGCAGGCCCGTGCCGAACTCGACGCGGTCGAGAAGCTCGGGATCTCGTACGACGAGGTCGTCCAGCTTCTGGAGGACGAGGGCGTCGAGAAGTTCGAGGGCGCCTGGAACGACCTGCTCAAGTCGACCGAGGCGGAGCTCCAGCGCCTCGCCCCCTCGGAGGGCTGAAATCTTGTCAAGCAGCAATCCGCTGCGTGACCCGGCGGACCGACGGCTCCCGCGTATCGCGGGGCCGTCGGGCCTCGTCATCTTCGGGGTCACGGGCGATTTGTCCCGTAAAAAGCTTATGCCTGCCGTTTATGACCTTGCCAACCGCGGCCTGCTGCCGCCGGGCTTCTCGCTCGTCGGCTTCGCGCGCCGTGAGTGGGAGAACGAGGACTTCGCCCAGGAGGTCCACGACGCCGTCAAGGAGCACGCCCGTACGCCGTTCCGTGAGGAGGTCTGGCAGCAGCTCGTCCAGGGGATGCGCTTCGTCCAGGGCACCTTCGACGACGACGACGCGTTCGAGCGGCTGCGCGACACGATCGGCGAGCTGGACAAGGCACAGGGCACGGGCGGCAACTTCGCCTTCTACCTGTCCGTGCCGCCGTCGGCGTTCCCGGTCGTCATCCAGCAGCTGAAGAAGCACGGCCTCGCCGACCAGACGAGCGGCTCCTGGCGGCGCGCGGTCATCGAGAAGCCCTTCGGCCACGACCTCAAGTCGGCCGAGGACCTCAACACCACCGTCGAAGAGGTCTTCGCCCCGGACCAGGTCTTCCGCATCGACCACTACCTGGGCAAGGAGACGGTCCAGAACATCCTGGCGCTGCGCTTCGCGAACCAGATGTTCGAGCCGATCTGGAACCGGTCGTACGTCGACCACGTACAGATCACGATGGCCGAGGACATCGGCATCGGCGGCCGGGCCGGCTACTACGACGGCATCGGCGCCGCCCGTGACGTCATCCAGAACCACCTGCTCCAGCTGATGGCCCTCACGGCCATGGAGGAGCCCGCCTCCTTCGACGCGGACGCGCTCGCCGCCGAGAAGACCAAGGTGCTCGGCGCGGTGAAGCTCCCCGGCGACCTGGGCGAGAACACGGTCCGCGGTCAGTACGCCGAGGGCTGGCAGGGCGGCGAGAAGGCCGTCGGCTACCTCCAGGAAGACGGTATCGACCCCAAGTCGAAGACCGACACGTACGCGGCGATCAAGGTGGAGGTGGACAACCGCCGCTGGGCGGGCGTCCCCTTCTACCTGCGCACCGGCAAGCGCCTCGGCCGCCGGGTGACGGAGATCGCGGTCGTCTTCCAGCGGGCGCCCCACTCCCCCTTCGACCACACGGCGACGGAGGAACTGGGCCAGAACGCGATCGTCTTCCGCGTCCAGCCCGACGAGGGCATCACGGTCCGCTTCGGCTCCAAGGTGCCCGGCACCTCCATGGAGATCCGGGACGTCTCGATGGACTTCGCGTACGGCGAGTCGTTCACGGAGTCGAGCCCCGAGGCGTACGAGAGGCTCATCCTCGACGTCCTCCTCGGCGACTCGAACCTCTTCCCGCGCACCGAGGAGGTCGAGCTGTCCTGGAAGATCCTCGACCCGATCGAGGAGTACTGGGACAAGCACGGCAGGCCCGCGCAGTACCAGTCGGGCACGTGGGGGCCCGTCGAGGCCGACGAAATGCTCAAGCGAGACGGACGGAGCTGGCGTCGGCCATGAAGATAGATCTCACGGACACCACGGCCAGCAAGATCAACAAGGCGCTCGTGAAGGGCCGCCGGGCCATCGGCACACCGGCCGTCGGCATGGTGCTCACCCTCGTCATCGTCACCGACGAGGAGAACGCCTACGACGCCCTGAAGGCCGCCAACGACGCCTCGCTCGAACACCCCTCGCGCACCCTCGTCGTCATCAAGCGCGTCTCGCGCTCGCCCCGCGACCGCACGAAGTCGCGCCTGGACGCCGAGGTACGGGTCGGCGCGGACGCGGGCACCGGTGAGACGGTGATCCTGCGGCTGTACGGCGAGGTCTCGGACCACGCCCAGTCCGTCGTCCTGCCCCTGCTGCTCCCCGACGCGCCGGTCGTCGTCTGGTGGTCGGTGGACGCGCCCCGCGATCCGGCGGGCGACCCGTTGGGCGCCCTGGGCCAGCGCCGGGTCACCGACAGCTACGCGGCGGAGAAGCCCGTCGAGGAGCTGAAGGCCCGCGCCGAGAGCTACGAGCCGGGCGACACCGACCTGGCCTGGGCCCGGATCACCCCGTGGCGTTCCATGCTGGCCGCCGCCCTCGACCAGATCGACTGCGAGGTCGTCTCCGTCGAGGTGGCGGGCGAGGAGGCCAACCCGAGCGTCGAGCTGCTCGCCATGTGGCTCGCCGACCGCCTCCACGTGCACGTACGCCGTGCCGTGTCCGCCGGTCCCGGGCTGACCCAGGTCCGCCTGGAGACGACCGGCGGCCCCATCACCCTGCACCGCTCGGACGGGTCGATGGCCACCCTGGCCCTGCCGGGACAGCCGGACCGCGCGGTGGCGCTCAAACGCCGCGAGACGTCCGAACTGCTCGCGGAGGAGCTGCGCCGGCTCGACCCGGACGACACGTACGCGTCCGCGCTGCGGTTCGGGGTGGACCGGCTGGGCGGCATCCAGTCGGCCTCGCAGCGGCCCGAGGCAGCCACCTGGACGCCGGGGGAACTCCCGGTGCGCCCGGTGCACGACACCCCGGAACCGGCCGCGAAGCCGGCAGGGGCATCCGCTTCGGCAGCCAGTTCGGCCTCGGCGGGCGAGGGAGATCCGGGGCGCCCCACCCCCGCCCAGATGCCCCCGGTCAAGAAGGCGGACCCGCAGTGAGCACTCCCCAGCTGGTCGTCCACCGCGACAAGGAACTGATGGCCCAGGCCGCCGCGGCCCGGCTCATCACGAAGGTCGTGGACGCGCAGGCCTCGCGCGGTCACGCCTCGGTCGTCCTGACCGGTGGCCGCAACGGCAACGGCCTGCTGGCCGCGCTCGCGGCGGCGCCCGCCCGGGACGCCGTCGACTGGAGCCGGCTCGACCTGTGGTGGGGCGACGAGCGGTTCCTGCCCGAGGGCGACCCCGAGCGGAACGTCACCCAGGCCCGCGAGGCACTCCTCGACGCGGTGCCGCTGGACCCGAAGCGCGTGCACGCCATGCCCGCGTCGGACGGCCCGTGGGGTGCCGACGTGGACGCGGCGGCGGAGGCCTACGCGGCCGAACTCGCGTCGGCCGCCGGGCCGGAGAACCACGCTCCCGTCCCGTCCTTCGACGTGCTGATGCTGGGCGTCGGCCCGGACACGCACGTGGCGTCGCTGTTCCCGGAACTGCCCGCCGTCCGTGAGACCGAGCGGACGGTGGTGGGGGTGCGCGGCGCGCCGAAGCCGCCGCCCGTGCGGGTCACGCTCACGCTGCCCGCGATCCGGGCCGCGCGGGAGGTGTGGCTGCTCGCGGCGGGCGAGGACAAGGCGGAGGCCGCGGCGATCGCGCTGTCCGGCGCGGGTGAGATCCAGGCGCCGGCCGCGGGGGCGCAGGGTCGCGCCCGCACGCTGTGGCTGCTGGACGCGGCGGCGGCCTCGCAACTGCCGCGCGCGCTGTATCCGCCGGCTTCACCCTGACGGGTGGCTTGGAGGTAGGGGCGGCAGGGGCTTTTTTCGCCCCCGCCGCCCCTACCCATTCCCGTCCACGCATGGGGGCTTCGCCCCCTCGCCCCCTTTTGCGCAGTTCCCCGCGCCCCTGAAACCCCCTGGGGGCGCGGGGGCCAGCGCCACGGGGGGGCGGGGGC
>NZ_JBHXTO010000073.1:0-46170 GCF_042677425.1 Streptomyces sp. NPDC127119
AACCCCGCCGGCCGCCGCCCCGGTGCGGCCGGGGCGGCGCCCCCCCCACGGCCAGCCCCCGCCGGGGCCGCAGTCGACGGGAGTCCTTTACGGGGCCTGGTGGGATCTGATGTTCTCGGCGGCCCTTGTTGTCTCTGTCAGCAACCGCTCCATGCGCGGGGCGTCGGCCTCCGGGGACGTGTGGAGGTCCTTGAGGATCTGGGTGAGGGTCGCCAGGTCGTCCCAGTCGGGGGTGGGGGTCAGGAAGTCCGTCAGGGCTTCCTGTGCCGCCTGCCAGTCCGACAGCGCGCAGGCCAGGAAGCAGCGCGCCTGGCTGCGTTCCAGGTCGCCCAGGCTGCTCTCCGGGGCGGGCAGTTCCGCGTCGGAGGCCACCAGGGCCGCCAGTTCCCGCCACAACGGTTCCGCTGCCCGCAGGCCCTCCGACTGGCTCACCGTCATCGCGAGTGCGAAGGTGCCCGGGATCGGGGCCGTCGCGCGGAGCCGTTCGGCCGTGCGCAGGGCCTGCGGCCACTGTCCCGCGTGGCGGTGGACGTCGCAGCGCAGGTCGTCGAGGTCGTCGGCCTCACCCGCGTCCTCCGCCGCCGACAGTCTCGCCGTCGCCTCGTCCCAGCGGTCGCACTGCGTCAGGAGTTCGATGGCCGTGCGGCGTGCCCAGGCCGCCTGTGACGCCGGTTCCAGCGTGGCGCAGCGGTCCAGGTCGGCGAGGGCCTGTCCGGTCCGGCCGGTCGCCAGGCAGACCCGCGCGCGCATGGCGTACGTCCAGCCGTCGTCCGGGCTCAGTGTCAGGGCGCGGGAGAGGAGGACGAAAGCCTCTTCGTACTGCCTCGTGAGGAGGTGCGTGCCGCCCAGGCCCTTCAGGCAGGCCAGTACGGTCTCGTCGTCCGGGCTGCCGTCCAGGATGCGGCGGAAGACCGCGACCGCCTCCTCGTACCGGCCCTCGTCGCGATACTCCACGGCCAGTTCGTGGCTGATCCAGTCGATGTCCGGGGCCGTGTCGACGGCTCGTTCCAGGTACGTGAACATGGCGGCCCGGTCGCCGAGTCCGTTCTTCGCGCGGGCCGTCATCACCAGCGCCCACGCGTAGTCGGGCCGCAGTTCGACGGCCCGTGCGAAGTCGGCCAGGCTCTCCTCGTGACGGCCCAGGTCCGACAGGGCCGCGCCGCGGCTCGCCAGGACGGACGCGTAGTCGGGCTGCAGAGCGAGCGCGCGGGTCAGTTCGGTGACGGCCTCCTCGGGGCGGTCGGCGAGCCGGTAGGCGTCCCCGCGTTCCGAGGCGACCCAGGCCGCGTCGGGGGCGACCCGGACCGCCCGGTCGAGGTCGGCGAACGCCTCGGCCGGTTCGCCCCTGGTGCGGCGCAGCCGGGCCCTGCGCACCAGCGCCCACGCGTTGTCCGGTTCGATGCCGAGCGCCCGGTCGAAGTCGGCGAGCGCCTCGTCGTACCGCCCGAGTGCGTGCCGGCTCACGGCCCGGCCGGTCAGCGGATCGGCGTCGGCGGGGACGAGGGCGACGGCGCGGTCGAAGTCGGCGACGGCTTCCTCGAAGCGGCCGGCGAGCCGGTAGGTCTCGGCGCGCCCGGCGATGATCCATCCGGTGCCGGGGGCCAGTTCGTCCGCCCGGTCGAGTGCGGCCAGTGCCGCCGGGAAGTCGTCCAGCAGCTGGAGGGTGTAACCGCGGCCGTAGTGCGCCCAGGCGAGCCGCGGGTCCAGTTCCAGGGCTCTGCCGTACTCCTCCAGGGCCCGGCGGTGCTCGCCGCCGTAGCGCAGTTCCCGGCCCCGCAGGGTGTGCGCGAGGGCCCGGCCGGCCGGGTCCGGGCCGGGGCGGGCCAGGAGCAGGGCCATCGCGCCGGCGATCCCGGCCGTGTCGTCGTCGAGCGCCGCACCGAGTCGTACGCCCCACTCGGCGAGGTCGGCGTGGTCGGTGTCGCGGCCCGCGTCCTCCAGCATCCGCGCCCAGGCCCGGCCGAGGACGGCGTCCTCGCGGCAGGCCTCGACCAGCGTGCGCAGGGCCGCGCCGAGCGCCGCGGGCGGCCGGGCGCAGAGCAGGTGGTAGGTCTCCTCCAGGCGCAGTTCGCGCCACTCCTCGTCGGCCCACAGGTTCTCGGTCCCGCTCTCACGGCCGGCCTCGGCCTCGGTCCGCCAGCGGGCGAACGTCTCCGCGAGGCGCCGGTGGCGGCCGGCCCACTCCCGCCGGGAGCGGCGTCGCTCCAGCCGCAGCATCGGGGCCCGTACGACGTCGTGGTAGCGCACGCGGGTCCCGCGCTCGCCGACGAACGGCAGCCCGGTCAGCCAGTCGTACAGCTCGTCCGGTTCGTCCGGCACGTCCATGCCGTCGTCGGGGTGACCGACGAGGACCCGGAAGACGTCCGCGTCCAGTTGCCGGGGCAGCGCGCAGACGCGGGCGACCTGGCGGCGGGTGTCGTCGGGCTCCCACTGCAGGAAGCGTTTGACGGCTCCGGCGCTCGGGTCGCCCACGTCGTCCGGGGCGCCGGGGCGGGTCTCCGCGAGCGTCGACACGAGGACGGGCAGGCCGCCGGTGAGGCGCAGCACCTCCTTGACGACCGGTTCGGCGACGACCCCCTTCCCGGCGAGGAGCCCGCGGGACTCGGACTCGGTGAACGGCGCCAGCGGCATGTCCGCCACGGAGCCGAGGCCGCTCCAGCGGGCGGTGTCGAGGGGGCGCTGTCCCGCGGTGACCACCAGGACGGTGGCGGGCAGTCCGCTGTCCGCTTCCTGGCGGGTGACCAGGTCGTACAGCCACGGGTCGAGGAACGGGCCGGTCCTTTCGTACGTGTCGAGGAACAGGACGATCCAGGGGGTGGCGGAGGCCGCCGCGCGCAGTTCGCGGAGCAGGACCGGGGTGAGGACCTTCTCCGGGGACATGACGAGTTCGATGTCGTCGGGGTTGCGGAAGCGGGCGCTGAGGCCGGTGCGCAGCCGGTCGGCGCCCTGGGCGAGCAGGTCGGCGGGCAGGGCGCTCGTGAAGAGTCCGGCGCCCGGTACGGCGGCCTCCACGGCCGCGAGGCCGAGCCCGACGGCGGTCCTGCTCCCGGCGGACGCCGACTGCGGTTGCGGCTGCCCGTGCTGTCCCTGCTGCTGCGCCCGCTCCGGGGCCAGGGCGGCGAGCGCCGCGGCCTCCGCCTCGTGCCGCCGGTCCCGGTACACGGCGAGCCGCCGCTCCAGTTCCTTCAACCGCCTTCCCTGGTCGGCGAACTGACGGGCCACCTCGGCCATCGCCTCCGGCACGCTGCCGACCCGCTCGTCGATGTACGCGGTCAGCGCCCCGCGTTCGCGTGCGAGCTGCCGCAACTCCTGGACCAGGAAGGTCTTTCCGACGCCCGCGGTGCCGTGCACGTGGAAGCGGAAGCGCTGCCGGGTGTCGGTCACGGGGAGGTCGAAGTTCGCGAGGAACGCGGCCCGTTCGGCGTCCCGTCCCACGAATCCGGCGCGGTTGCCCTGCTGGATCAGCTCCTGCCACGACGGCCCTGCCTGCGCCACCGGTCCGCCTCCTCGCCACGCCGGGTCGGGTACGGGTCCCAGTGTGGATCAACTCGGCTCTGGCTGAACAGGAGTCGGCGGACGACGTGCCGTCTCGACCGGTCGGCCCGCGACTGCCAGAGTCGTAGGAAGCGGACCGTGTCAGGAACCGGGCCGCCACGGGCGAACGCGAAGGCGGGCCGAGGGCGTGCAGTCAGTCGACGGTGAGAACGGATCGGGCCCGCCTGTCATATCCACTGCCATGGAGCTGAGCGGTGACACCTCGTGCATCGCCGCGGCCCGCCGTCTCACGGCCGAATTCCTCGCCCGCGCGGGCACCGAGCAGCACGTGATCGTCTCCGACCATGCCCTGGGCCTCACCCAGCTGGTCGTCAGCGAACTGGTCACCAACGCACGCAGGCACGCCCCGGGACCTGCGCTGATGGAACTGCGCATCGCGGACTCCACGGTGGAGGTGACCGTGCAGGACAGCCTCCCCGTACGGCCCACCATCCACGCCTCCGACCCGCAGCGCATCGGCCGGCACGGCCTGGAGATCGTCGCGGCCGTCGCCGAGGACTTCTACGTCCGCCTCGAAGACACCGGCAAGCGCGTCACCGCCCACATCGCCCTGACCGACGGTCCCGCCCCCCGGCCGCCGGAGCCCTGAGCGACCGGGCCGGACAGGGCCCGCCTCACACTTTCGCGGGCTGTCTCGTCATAGAGGCATGAACACGAAAATCCGGTACGCCACCCTCGGCTTCCTGGGCGTGACCGCGCTGTACACCGGGGCCTGGGCCTACTTCGCGCCGAAGGAGTGGCACGCGGGCTTTCCCGGGTTCGGGATGAGCTGGCTGCCTCAGCTGGGCCCGTACAACGAACACCTCGCCAAGGACGCCGGGGCCATGTTCCTCGCGCTGGCCGCGCTCACGGCGATCGCGCTGTGTTCCGTACGGAACACCCGGCTCGTGCAGACGACCGGCGCGGTGTGGCTCGTCTTCAACGTGCTGCACCTCAGCTATCACATGCGGCATCTGGGGATGTACGGCACGCGTGACCAGGTCCTCAACGTCGTCCTGCTGACGGCCCTGGTACTCGCGTCGGCCGTCCTGCTCGTACCGGTGAAGCCCGTGAAGCCCGTAACGACCGAGGGAGATGCGTCATGCGCGTCGCGGTAGCCGGTGGGACCGGGCTCGTCGGCGGACACGTCGTCCGGGAGCTGACCGCCGCCGGGCACGAGCCGGTGGTGCTGGCCAGGTCACGGGGTGTCGACCTCGTGACCGGCGCGGGGCTCGGCACCGCCATGGCGGGCGTCGAGGCGGTCGTCGACGTCAGCAATCTGGACACCACCCGCGCCAGAACGGCGATCGCGTTCTTCGAGAGCGCCGGACGCCGTCTGCTGGACGCCGGCGCCCGGGTAGGCGTACGGCACCACGTCGTCCTGTCGATCGTCGGTCTCGAACGCGTCGGCCTCGGCTACTACCAGGGCAAGCTGCGGCAGGAGCAGGTCGTCGCGCAGGGCGGGGCCGGGGGCGGGACCGTTCCGTGGACCGTGCTGCGTGCCACGCAGTTCCACGAGTTCCCGCTCCAGGTCCTGGACCGGGTCCCCGGGCCGCTCGCCGTGGTCCCCCGCATGCGTACGCAGCCGGTGGCGGCCCGCGAGGTCGCCCGGCATCTCGTGGAACTCGTCCTCGGACCGCCGCAGGGCATGGCGCCCGAGCTGGCCGGGCCGCGGGTCGAGGAGCTGGTCGACATGACACGGCGGCTGCTGCGGGCCCGCGGGCGGCGCCGACTGCTGCTGCCGGTGAAGATGCCCGGCAGGGCGGGCACTGCCATGGTCGAGGGGGGCAACCTGCCGACCGGGTCCGCCGGACCCCGGGGCGGCCAGACCTTCGACGCGTGGCTGGCCGAGCATGTCGGGCAGGAGCAGAAGGAGGTACGGGGAGAGTGAGCGGTGGCAGCGGTCCCGGCCCCGGCCCCGGCCTCGGGGACCTCATGGCCGAGCGGCGGCGGCTGCTCGGGCTGGGCTACCGGATGCTCGGCTCGGTGCAGGACGCCGAGGACGTCGTCCAGGAGACGTACGCCCGCTGGTACACCCTGTCCGACGCCGAGCAGGAGGCGATCGTCGCGCCGCTGGCCTGGCTGACCCGGGTCGCCTCGCGGATCTGCCTCGACCAGCTGGCGTCGGCGCGCGTGCGCCGGGAGCGCTACACCGGTGAGTGGCTGCCCGAGCCCGTCAGGGGCGGCGCCACTACCTGGACCAGCGCGGGCGGCGGCGGGTACGGAGGGAGCGGCAGGGATGGCGCGGACGGCGGCGATCCCGCCGACCGCGTCACGCTCGACGAGTCGGTGAGCATGGGCATGCTCGTGGTGCTGGACTCGGTCACCCCCGCCGAGCGCGTGGCCTTCGTGCTGCACGACGTCTTCGGGGTGCCGTTCGCCGAGATCGCCGAGACGGTCGGCCGCTCCCCCGCGGCCTGCCGCCGGCTCGCCTCCTCGGCCCGGCGGCGGCTCGCCGAGCGGCGGCCCGTCGGCGCGACGACGACCGAGCACCGGCGGGTCGTCTCGGCGTTCCTCGACGCGTGCGGGACCGGCGATCTCGACACGCTGGTCGCGCTTCTCGACCCCGCGGTCGAGGCGCGCAGCGACGGCGGCGGCAAGGTCCGCGCGGCGCTGCGGCCGGTCGTCGGCGCGGACAAGGTGGCCCGGTTCCTGCTCGGGCTGCTGCGCAAGGACCCGGGGCTCGATGCCGTGGAGGACGACGTCAACGGCTCCCCGGGGGTCGTCGTCCGGATCGCCGGGACGACCGTCGCCGTGGTCGGTGTGGGTGTCCGCGCGGGCCGGGTCCGTGATCTGTGGCTCGTGGTCAACCCGGACAAACTGCACGCGTGGACCGACGCAGGACCTGGCTGAAAACCTCTCCCGGGACCTCTTCCGGAAACCCTTCCAGATCCCTTTCCGAATCCCCTTCCGGAGCCTCTCCCGGGACTACTTCACGACCGCGACCGTCGTCCCCTCCGTGCCGAACTTCCACACCGCGTCCCCGTCCGCCGCCTTCATCCGGACCCCGCCCGTCGTCGCGCCCGACGCGGGCGGCGGCGGGGAGGAGCCGTCGAGCGCGTTGGAGAAGGCGACGTTGGTGCCGGACGCCAGGGCGAAGTAGACGATGTTCTCGATCTCCACGCCGTCGCTGCCGGTCCCGGTCTCGCGCCGGGTGCCGACCGTGTACGTACCGGGGTCCGGGCTCACCGTCCCCTGCCACACCTTGAACGTGCGCCGGGGCGCGTCGCTCGCGTCGACCAGCCACACCCGCTTCTGCGCGAGGGAGTAGACGATCCGCCGTCCCGTGCCGGAGCCGTCCGGTACGGCGACCGGCGCGGCCTCGTCGGGCGACGCGGAGGGCTTGGGACTCGCGGAGGGGCTGTTGGTCTTCTTGCTCGCCGACGCGGTCGGCTGGGGCCCGTCCCCGGCCTTGACGGCCAGCACGGCCACCAGCACCAGGGCGGCGGCGGTCAGACCGGTGACCCAGGCCCACGAGGGAAGCCGTCGGGCAGGCACGGGCACGCATCTCCTCAGCTCTGGCTCACCCCGTCGGAGACACCCCGTCGGAGGTCCGATCATCCTACTCCGACGAGGAACTCCCTCCGGAACCGGAGGCCCGCCCTCACCGTGGGCCGGCCTCGCTACTCCAGGACCGGCAGCAGCTCCGGCAGGTGCCCGTCGGAGATCGCCGCGGCCTGCTGCCGCTCCTCCGGCACCTCCCCGTACAGCGTGGTCCGCGGTTTCGCCGGGCGGCCCGCCGCCTCCGCCACCGCGATCAGGTCCTTCACCGACTTGTACGAGCCGTAACTCGACCCCGCCATACGGGAGATGGTCTCCTCCATCAGCGTCCCGCCGACGTCGTTGGCACCGGAGCGCAGCATCTCGGCCGCGCCCTCCGTGCCCAGCTTCACCCAACTGGTCTGGATGTTGGGGATGTGGGGGTGCAGGAGGAGCCGGGCCATCGCGATCACCGCGCGGTTGTCGCGGGTGGTCGGGCCGGGCCGGGCGATCCCCGCCAGATACACCGGCGCGTTCGTGTGGATGAAGGGCAGGGTCACGAACTCCGTGAAGCCGCCGGTCCGTTGCTGGATCCGGGAGAGGGTGCGGAAGTGCCCGAGCCAGTGGCGGGGCTGGTCCACATGCCCGTACATCATCGTCGAGGACGAGCGGATGCCGAGTTCGTGGGCCGTGGTGACGACCTCGATCCAGGTCGCCGTCGGGAGCTTGCCCTTGGTGAGGACCCAGCGGACCTCGTCGTCGAGGATCTCGGCGGCGGTGCCGGGGATGGAGTCGAGGCCCGCCTCCTTGGCGGCCGTCAGCCACTCGCGGATGGACATGCCCGTACGGGTGGCTCCGTTCACGACCTCCATGGGTGAGAAGGCGTGGACGTGCATGCCGGGGACGCGTTCCTTCACCGCCCGCGCGATGTCGAAGTACGCGGTGCCCGGCAGGTCGGGGTGGATGCCGCCCTGCATGCAGACCTCGACCGCTCCGACGTCCCAGGCCTGCGCGGCCCGGTCGGCGACCTGGTCGAGGGAGAGCGTGTAGGCGTCGGCGTCGGTCCGGCGCTGGGCGAAGGCGCAGAAGCGGCAGCCGGTGTAGCAGACGTTGGTGAAGTTGATGTTCCGCGTGACGATGTACGTGACGTCGTCGCCGACCGCCGACTTCCGGACGTCGTCCGCGATCCGGCAGAGCGCGTCGAGGGCCGGGCCGTCCGCGTGGAGGAGGGCGAGTGCCTCGTCGTCGGTGAGGCGGGTCGGGTCGTCGGCCGCGGTGGCGAGGGCGGCCCGTACGTCCGTGTCGATGCGTGACGGGACCATCCCGGGCGCCGCGGCCTCCCGCAGCGACTCCCAGTCGCCGTACACGTGGTCGTAGTCCTCGCGCCGGTCGGAGGTGCGGCCCTCGGTGTCGATGGACGCGTGCAGATCCGTACGCCCCGACGAGGTGAACGCCTCCTCGGGCTCCTGCCACGGGTGGCCCTCCACGACCGCGTCCGGCAGGGCGAGCCCGGTCTCCGGGTCGGCGAGGGCCCGTACGTGCGGGAGCAGGCGCGGGTCCAGCCACGGCTCGCCGCGCTGCACGAACTCCGGGTAGACGCAGAGGCGTTCGCGGAGCGTGAAGCCCGCCTCGGCGGACTGCTCGCGCAGCAGGTCGATCTGCGGCCAGGGGCGCTCGGGGTTGACGTGGTCGATGGTCAGCGGCGAGACCCCGCCCCAGTCGTCGATCCCGGCGCCGATGAGCCGCGCGTACTCGGAGTCGACGAGGTTGGGCGGTGCCTGGAGGCAGGCGGCGGGGCCCATGATGTGCCGCGCCACGGCGACCGTCGCGATCAGCTCGTCCAGTTCGGCGTCGGGCATCCCGCGCATCGCCGTGTCCGGCTTGGCGCGGAAGTTCTGGATGATCAGTTCCTGGATGCCGTGGTAGGCCCGTGCCACCCGCCGCAGCGCGAAGAGGGAGTCCGCGCGCTCCTCGTACGTCTCGCCGATGCCGATCAGCAGCCCGCTGGTGAAGGGGACGGACGAGCGGCCGGCGTCTTCGAGGACGCGCAGCCGGACCGCGGGCTCCTTGTCGGGCGAGCCGTAGTGGGGGCCGCCGGGCTCGCTCCACAGGCGGGTCGCAGTCGTCTCCAGCATCATGCCCATGCTCGGCGCGACGGGCTTGAGCCGCTGGAAGTCGGTCCACGACATGACACCCGGGTTGAGGTGGGGCAGCAGGCCCGTCTCCTCCAGGATGCGGATGGAGATGGCCCGTACGTACGCGATCGTGTCGTCGTAGCCGTGCGCGTCGAGCCATTCGCGGGCCTCGGGCCAGCGGTCCTCGGGCTTGTCGCCGAGGGTGATCAGGGCTTCCTTGCAGCCCTCGGCGGCGCCCTTGCGGGCGATGTCCAGCACCTCGTCCGGGGACATGAACATGCCGTGCCCGGCCCGGCGCAGCTTGCCCGGGACGGTGACGAACGTGCAGTAGTGGCACTTGTCCCGGCACAGCCGGGTCAGCGGGATGAAGACGCTCTTCGAGTACGTGATCACGCCGGGGCGGCCCGCCGCCGCCAGGCCCGCGTCACGCACCCGGGCGGCGGACGCGGTGAGGTCGTCCAGGTCGGCGCCGCGCGCCTGGAGCAGCACGGCGGCTTCGGTGACGTCGAGGGCGACGCCGTCGCGGGCGCGTTTGAGCGCGCGCCGCATGGCGTTCTCGGTGGGCCCGGTTCCGGAGGTCGCGGAAGTCGTCATCCTCCGAGCATACGATCGCAGTGATCAGGCATAACCGGTGTGCCGCGTCACAAACGACACACCGGCGGCGGCCCACGCGGGCGAGCTGCCCAGGCGTCCTACAAGGACTTCGCCCAAGCCCTCCCTACAAGTACGGCGCGAACTCGTCCAGTACGCGCAGTACCTCGCTCTCGCCGGCCGGCGGCAGTTGCAGGACGACCTCCTCGATGCCGAGGGCCGCGTAGTGCGCGAGCTTTCCGGCGCCGGGCAGTACGGCGTACGGCACGACCTGGAGGCTGTCGGCCGCACGCCCCGCCTCGGCCCAGGCGGTCCGCAGCACCGGCAGCGACTCGGTGAGGCCCCGGCCGCCGATGGGCAGCCAGCCGTCCGCGTACTCGGCGATGTGCGCGAAGAGCTTGGGCCCGGCCGCTCCCCCGATGAGCGTGCGCGGCCCGACGACCGGCCCGCGCGGCTTCTGCACGGGCTTGGGGTGGGCGTGGCTGGCCCGTACGGAGCCGAACGCACCCTCGTACGCGGTCGGTTCGGAGGCCCACAGCGCCCGCATCAGGGCCATCCGGTCGCGGCCCAGCTCCCGCCGCGTACGCCACTCGACGCCGTGGTCGGCGGCTTCCTCGACGTTCCAGCCGAAGCCGATCCCCAGGGTGAAGCGGCCCCCGGAGAGGTGGTCGAGGGTCGCGACCTGCTTGGCGAGGTCGATCGGGTCGTGCTGGGTGACGAGCGTGATGCCGGTGCCGAGCGCGAGGGCCTCGGTGACGGCCGACGCCTGGCCGAGGGCGACGAAGGGGTCGAGGGTGCGGCCGTACTCGGGCGGCAGTTCACCGCCCACCGGGTACGGGGTGGTCCGTTCCACGGGGATATGGGTGTGTTCGGGCAGATAGAGCCCGGCGAAGCCGCGTTGTTCCAGCTCACGGGCGAGCCGGGTCGGAGTGATCGTCTCATCGGTGAGGAAGATCGTCACGGAGATGCGCATGCCCCATCTCTACCGGCCCGCGGCACAAGTGTCGATACCGACCGGTCGGCATTCACAGGGGCGCGCGTTCACACCGTGTCGTACGAGTGGTCCGTGCCCGAAAGCTGCCGATCCCCTTCCCTTGCCCCGCAGTTCACGGCTGAATACGAGGGTTGCCGGTACCACTCCTGCACCGCCATGCACCCCATGCACCGCCCATGACTCACGAGAACCGGGAGCAGCAGACATGTGCGAGGACGAACACCACGGCGTCGGCAGACGCGCCCTGTTCGTGACGGGGGCCGCCGCCGCGCTTACGTTGGGAAGCGTGAGCTTTCCGAGCGAGGCGGCCGACGCGGCCGACGGTCCCTCCGGTTCCGGCGAACCCGTGACCCGGACCGTCCGCGGCACCCTGCCCACCGGTTCGCCGGACTTCGTGTACCTGCCCGTCGAAGTCCCGTCCGGCGTACGGGAGATCAAGGTCGCGTACACCTACGAGCGGCCCACCGTACCGACGGGCACCGCGGGCAACGCGCTCGACATCGGGATCTTCGACCAGCACGGCACCGAGCTGGGCGGACGGGGCTTCCGGGGCTGGTCGGGCGGTGCGCGCACGGAGTTCTTCATCCGCGCGGACGACGCGACCCCGGGTTACCTCCCGGGCCCGGTCCGCGAGGGCACCTGGCACATCGCGCTGGGCCCCTACACGGTCGCTCCGCAGGGCCTCGCGTACGAGGTCACCATCACGCTGACGTACGGGGAACCGGGCGGGACGGTGAAGCCGGTGTACCCGCCGTCGCGGGCCAAGGGGCGCGGCCGGGCCTGGTACCGGGGCGACTGCCATCTGCACTCCTGGTACTCGGACGGCCGCCGCACCCCGGCCGAGATCGCGGCGCTCGCGCGGGCGGCGGGCCTCGACTTCATCAACTCGTCCGACCACAACACGCACTCCGCGCACGCCCACTGGGCCGACCAGGCGGGCCCCCACCCGGACGGCGAACTGCTGATCCTGCTGGGCGAGGAGGTCACGACGAGGAACGGTCACGTCGTCGCGCTCGGCACGGACCCGGGCACGTTCGTCGACTGGCGCTACCGGGCCCGCGACAACCGCTTCGGCAAGTACGCGCGCCGCATCCGGCAGGCGGGCGGTCTGGTCGTCCCCGCCCATCCGCACGCGACCTGCGTGGGCTGCAACTGGAAGTTCGGCTTCGGCGAGGCGGACGCGGTCGAGGTGTGGAACGGCGCGTACGGGCCCGACGACGAGGTCTCGCTCGCCGACTGGGACAGCATGCTCGTGGCCTCCGTACGGGAGGGGCGGGGCAGCCGGGACTGGATCCCGGCGATGGGCAACAGCGACGCCCACCGCGATCCCGACCCCGTCGGCACCCCGCAGACCGTCGTCCTCGCCGACGAACTGTCCCGCGAGGCGATCCAGGAGGGCATCCGCGCGGGCCGGTCGTACGTGGCCGAGTCGAAGGCGGTGTCGCTGTCGTTCTCGGCGACCGGCCCGAAGGGCGAACACGCGGGCATCGGCGGCCGGTTGAAGGTGGACGGCGACGACCCGGTCACGGTCCGCCTGGAGGTGTCGGGCGCACCCCGCTGCACGGTCCGCTTCGTCACGGACCAGGGCGTCCTGCACACCAGCGCCGTCCTGCCGGTGGCGGGCTCCGGCACGGTGGAATGGCGTACGACGGCCCAGTACGCGGCGTACGTACGCGCGGAGGTGCGGCACGAGGCGGCGGCGGGCCCGCTGCCGGGGGCGCTGGCGGCGTTCACGAACCCGGTCTTCCTGGGCCGGTAGGGCGCTGATCGGCCGGTGGGGGCCGGGCTCCGGGACTGCCCGGCCCCTTCTGCGGCAAGTGGTCAGGCGGTCCCGACGCCCTGGGCCCCGTCGATGCGCTTCTGCTGCATGGAGGTGAGCCGCTTGACGAAGAAGACGGCCGCCACCGCGCTGATGACTCCGGCGCCGGCGGCGACCTGCGTGTCGACGATGTCGGACATGGCCCCGGAGACGGTGTCGTGGCTGTACCAGCTGCTGAAGAAGCTGTTCGAGTAGGCCAGGAGGTAGAGGATCCAGCACCACCACCAGGTGTTCATCAGCCAGCGTCCGGCGCCCCGGGCCCGGCCCGCCGTCGCCGTCCAGATGTCGTTCGTCATCTGCTTGGGCATGAAGAGGTTGACGAACGGCATGAACCAGGCCCCGGCGGCCAGGCCGGGCGCGAAGCGCAGGCGTACCGGCGCGAAGGTGTCGGCGTTGTTGCGCATGCGCTGGAACCAGATCGGCCACAGGATCACCAGGGCCAGCCCGAGCACCGCTTCGAGGGCCTCCAGCGCGTCCGTCGCGAAGGACAGCGTCCCGTAGTCCCGGATGACACCGGGGGACGCCGTTGCGTCCTGCGCGTCGAGCCGGAGGTAGATCTCGCCCAGGACGGCGCCCCTGAGCAGCAGGGGCACGGTGTAGAAGCCGAGCAGGACGGCCAGCCCGATGCCCAGTCCACGGGCCGAGCGGGCCGGCGGGCGCGGCGAGAAGTAGTGCGGCGAGGGCGGCAGGCTGCCGGGCGGGGGGCTGCCCGCGTGGAGGCTGCCCGGCGGAGGGCTCTGCTGCCAGGGGGGCGGGGGGTGGCCCGGGTCGAACGCGACGGGCGGCCCGAAACCCTGGATCGGGGCGGGCGCCGGGTGCTGCGCGGCTCCGGCCGGCGGCGGGTGCGCGGCGAGCGCGTGGCTCTGCAGGCGCTGGGGACTCTGCGGGTCCTCGCTGTTGAGGAGCTGCACGGCGTGCCGGCCCAGCTCGGCCAGCACCTCACCCGGCAGCCATGCGCCGCCGGTGTCCTCCATGCTTTCGATACGCGCCAGCAGCGTGTCCAGCGAAGGCCGTTGGGAGGGGTCCTTCACGAGGCACCAGGCGATCAGCTGGTCCCACGGAGCGGGAACGCCGGTCAGGTCCGGTTCCTCGCTCGCGATCCGGTAGAGCAGCGAGTGGATCCCGCCCTCGCCGGTGCCGAACGGCAGCTTTCCCGTCGCGGTGTACGCGAGGACGGCGCCGAGACAGAAGACGTCGCTCGCGAACGTCACGCGCTCGCCGCGCACCTGCTCGGGCGACATGAAGCCGGGCGAACCGACGACGGCGCCCGTCATCGTCAGCCCGTCGGTGGACTGCATGGCGGGGTCGAGGGCGCGGGCGATGCCGAAGTCGATGACGCGGGGGCCGTCGATCGTCACCAGAACGTTGGACGGCTTGAGGTCGCGGTGCACGAGTCCGGCGCCGTGGATGGCCTGGAGCGCGCGGACGAGTCCGATGCCCAGGGCCCGTACGGAGTTCGCCGGCAGCGGCCCGTACTGCTTGTCCACCACCTCGGCGAGGGAGGGCCCGGCGACGTAACCGGTGGCGACCCATGGGGTCGCCGCCTCCGTGTCGGCGTCCAGGACAGGAGCCGTCCACTCGCCGCCGACCCGCTGGGCGGCCTTGACCTCCTGGGCGAAGCGCCGCCTGAAGTCGGGCTTGCGGGCCAGTTGCTCCTGGACGACCTTGACCGCGACCGTACGACCCCGGTCGGAGCGGGCCAGGTACACCCGCCCCATGCCGCCCTCGCCGAGTCTGCCGAGCAGTCGGTAATTGCCTATCCAGCCCGGATCGTCCGGGCTCAACCCGTCCATGCGTACTTCCTCTATCCCCGACACCCGCCGAATCGCCGCCGCATCGCCGCAGACGCCTTCGCAGCGAGGATAGGAGATGTGACGGCAGTGGCGCGCGTGAACCCTGCCTCTATCGGCAGTACTTGTCCCCCGAGGGCCGGTGTCCGGTGACCAGGTAGCGGGTGACGGCGCGGTCTCCGCAGGCGTTGCCGTTGCCGAGGTAGGCGTCGTGGCCGGTCGCGTCCACGGTCACCATGACGGCCCGCTGCCCCAGCGCGGCCCGGACGGCGCGGGCGCCGGCGAGGGGGGTCGCGGGGTCGCGCTGGTTCTGCACGAGCAGCACGGTGGACGGGCCGCGGCCGGTGATCCGTACGGGTTTCCGCTCGGGGTCCTTCGCGTCCTCGGGCCAGGCGGCGCAGGCGGTGGCGTTGCGGGGCATCCCGGCGGTGAGCGGGTACGCCGTGCGGCTGCGCGCGACGTCGGCCTCGTACACGGCTGCCGCGGCCGGCCAGTCCCCGTCGTTGCAGAAGGTGGCGGTGGCGACGGCGATGCCGTTCTGGAGGAGAGGTTCGGGGGCGGGCTCGGGCGCGGCCGGGACCTCCCCCTTCCGGGCGGCCAGGATCAACTGGGCCAGCCCCGGAAAATCATCGGGTTCGTACAGGGCGTAGACCATCGCCTGCCGCAGGACATTGCCGTTCAACTCGGCGGGGTTGGCCCCGGGCCAGGGGACGGGCTCGCGATCGAGCCGTTCGGCGAGCCGCAGGAAGAGGGACCGCACACCGGCGGCGCTGTCGGCGAGCCGGTACGGATTCCCTTCCCGCGAGGCCCACTTGGCAAAGGTCGGAAACGCATCCTCGACACCGGTCTCGAACGCGGCCCAGGCGCCCCGGGCGAACTGGCCGCCGCTGCGCGCTCCGGTGGCGTCCGGGTTGCTGTCCAGCACGAGCCGGTCGGTGCGGTGCGGGAACAGTTCGTTGTAGACGGCGCCGGCGTAGGCCCCGTACGAAACGCCCCACGCGGACAGTTTCCGCTCGCCGAGGGCCGCGCGGACGCGGTCGATGTCGCGGGCGTTGTTCGCGGTGCTGATGTGGCGGACGAGGTCGCCGCCGTTGCGGTCGCAGGCGGCGGCCGTGCGGCGGGCGGTCGCCATGTTCGCGTCGACGGACCCGTCGGCGGCGGGCCAGGGCCAGAACTTGGTGAGGGCGAGGTCGGCCCGGTCGAGCCCGCAACCGACGGGCGAGGACCGCCCGACGCCGCGCGGATCGAACCCGACCAGGTCGTACGCGTCCCGCACGGCCTGAGGCAGCCGCTGCCCCTTCCCGGAAACCTCGTCGAGACTGCCCCCGCCGGGACCACCGGCGATCATCAACAGCACGCCGCGCCGGGCCTCCGGCTTCTCGGCGGGAATCCGCGACACGGCGATCCCGATCCGCGCGCCTCCGGGATCGGAGTGGTCGAGGGGCACGTCGACGGTGGCGCACCGCTGCCGGGGATCGAGGCCGGTTCCTTGGCAGGTGCCCCAGGTGAGGGGTTCGGTGCCGTGGCCTCCGGCCGCGGCTGGGACGGCGGTGGCGGCCGTCGCGGCAACGGGCAGCAGCGTGAGCCCGAGGACCACGCCGGAGGCGGTGCGGAGGGCGGTGTTCCGCTTGGACTTTCGCAGGGACTTCGTCATACGGACGAGCTTCACGGACGGGGCCCGCCGGGCCCATCCGGCCAACTGGCCTGTCGGAAGGGCGGTTTCCCGAACCGGACGGCTCAGGCGTCACGCCGGTGAGGAGTCGGCGCCCTCACCGGTCCGCACATGAGCGAGCGGCAGCACATCACCCTGCGGGTGCTCCCCTTCGAGGTCGGGGCATTCCCAGGGTCGGGCCAGTCCATCAACTACATGTGCGGTCCCGTCCCACAGCTCGACACCGCGTCACTCGACCAGTTTCACGGTCCCGTACTGCTGGACGCCGAAGCATTGTTGGAGAAGTACCGGAACCTGCTCGACGTCGTGGAGTCGGTCGCCCTGAGTCCCGAGAAGTCCCGGGACCTGATCCACGCAATCGCACAAGACCTGTGAAGAGGAGCCCTATGTCTACCGATGACTGGCAGAAGTCCTCCCACTGTGGACAGGGCGAGTCCTGCCTCCACATCGCCGCCACCTGGCAGAAGTCCTCCCTCTGCCAAGAAGGCGACGCCTGCCTCCATGTTGCCGCCGCGCCCGCGAAAACGATTCGTCTCATTCACCTCACCGAGAGCGGTGACCCCCGTGGAGCGATACTCGGGGCCTCCCCCGGGGCCTTCTCGGCGCTGCTCGGTGCCGTGAAGGGGCGGCAGCCGCATGGCGCGTGAGCGTGATCTGCGGTTTCGGGCGGTCACCCGGGTTCAGCGGTATCTGGCGAACCCGCTCACCCGCCGGCTGCCGTTCCACACGCTCGTGGAGACCACCGGCCGCACCTCCGGACTGCCCCGGCGCACGCCGGTCGGGGGGCGCCGGGTCGGGCGGGCGTTCTGGTTCGTCTCCGAGTACGGCGAGAAGTCGCAGTACGTGCGGAACATCCAGGCCGACCCGCGCGTACGCGTCCGCGTCGGTGGGCGCTGGCACCACGGCACCGCCCACCTGCTGCCGGGCGACGACCCCCGCGCCCGTCTGAAGTCCCTGCCGCGCATGAACAGCGCGGCGGTCCGCCTCGTCGGGTCGAACCTGCTGACCGTACGGGTCGATCTCAGCGACTGACCCGCCGGCTCAGGCCGACCCGTTCGACAGGCGGTCCAGCCACTCCGTGAGCAGCGCGCCCTCGGCCCGGGTGAGGGCCGGGGGCGGGGTCTGCTGGAGGAGGGCGTTCAGGTGGGCGGCCGTGGAGGGGACGTGGGGCTCGGTCGGTTCGGCCGCTCCCCTCGCGGTCACCCCCGTCGCCCCCGTCACGTCCGGCGTGAACACCGTCGCGTGGACCGCGTCCCGGACCCGGCGCGACACCGACTCGTCGGTGAACGTCGCCGGGCGCGAGACCAGCATCAGAGCCACGCCGACGTTCGCCGACATGATCATCTGAGCCGCCAGCTCGGGCGCCAGGCACAACTTGCCCTGCGCCGCGGCCCGTTGCAGGTCGGCGGTGAGGATGCGGTGGGCTTCCAGCGCCGCCGCCGGGGGCGTACGCATCGCGGGCGAGTGCATCAGCCGGAACAGGTTCGGGTTCGACCGCGCGAACTCGACGTGGGTGGTCCAGCCGTCCCGCAGATCCTCGATCGGGTCCGTACCGGGCGGCCGGTCCCGCTTGGTCGCGAGGTACTTGTCCCAGCCGTGGTCGACGACCGCCGACAGAAGGCCCTCCTTGTCCCCGAAGTGGCGGTAGAGGGCGGGGGCGCCGACCCCGGCCCCCTCGCACACGGCCCTGGTCGACACGTCCCCGTCGGGGGACTGGGCGACCAGGGCCGCCGCCACTTCGAGAATGCGCGCTTTCGTACTCACGGCCGTGACGCTATCCGAGGTCATACGGCGGGCCGCGGGGAGGAGGCCGGGGAGTGCGGAGGTTGCGGGGTGAGCAGGTCGGCCAGGCCGATGCGGGCCAGGAACTCAGCGCGGATACGGTCCGCCACCACGCTGACCTCCTCCGAGCCGTCGTTCGAGGGGTCGACGTGGACACGGAAGGGCCGCTTGCCGTGCGGGGCGCCGACGACCTCGACGATCGCGTCGGCCACCAGGGACGCGGAGGTGCCGGCCGGTTCGAGGGCGGCGAGGCGCTCGGCGACCTGTTCCATCAGGCCCGCGTACCGCTCCTCGTACGCCGGGAGCACCGTCCGCTCGGACGGGTGGCCGCCGGTCGCGAAGTGCTCCGTACCCGACGTGAACGCGCCCGGCACCACGATCGTCGTCTCGATGCCGAACCGGGCCAGCTCGCCGGCGTACGACACGGCGAGCGCGTCCATCGCGGCCTTCGCGGCGAAGTACGGGGCGAGGTAGGGCGGGGTGCCACCCCTGGTCGAGGACGAGCCGACCCAGAGCACCAGGCCGTGCTCCTGGGCGCGCAGGTGCGGGAGTGCGGCCCGGTTCACGCGCTGGGTGCCGAGCACGTTGGTGTCGTACACCGCGGCCAGTTCGGCGGGGGTGAAGGCCTCGGCGGGTCCGGTCACCATGTGGCCCGCGTTGTGGACGACCACGTCCAGCGCGCCCGCCCCGGCCAGGACCGTGGCGACGGCGGCGTCCGCGGACTCCTGCGACAGGACGTCCAACTCGACGGTACGCAGGTCGACTTCGTGCTCGGCGGCGTAGGACTCGGCCTCGGCGACCCGGTGGGCGTTGCGCCCGGCCGTGTCGCGCATCGCCGCGTACACCGTGTGCCCGGCGTCGGCCAGCGCCCGCGCGGCGAGCGCGCCGAAACCGGAACCCGCCCCGGTGATGACGATCGTCTTGCCCATGACGGAACTCCTGAGGGAGAGGGGAGGAAAGAGGGTGGGGTTACGCGATGCCGCCGTTGGCGCGGACCACCTGGCCGTTGACCCAGCGGCCGGCCGGGCCCGCCAGGAAGGACACGACCCCGGCGATGTCACCGGGCGTGCCCAGGCGCTCCAGCGGCGGCTGCGCGGCCATCCGCGCGATCGTCTCGTCGTCCTTGCCGTCCAGGAACAGGGCGGTGGCGGTCGGGCCGGGGGCCACGGCGTTGACGGTGACGTCCCGGCCGCGCAGTTCGCGGGCCAGGATCAGGGTGATGGCCTCGACGGCGCCCTTGGTGGCCGCGTAGCCCGCGTAGCCGGGGAGGGCGAGTGCCAGCACGCTGGTGGAGAAGTTGAGGATCGCGCCGCCCTCGCGCAGCCGGCGCGCGGCCTGCTGGTCGACGACGAAAGTGCCGCGGATGTTGGTGCGGTGCATGCGGTCCAGCGCGTCGAGGTCGAGGTCGACGACCGGGGCCAGGGTCATGACACCGGCCGCGTGCACGACGACGTCGATCCCGCCGTACGTCGACTCGGCGGCGTCGAAGAGGGCCGCGACCTCGTTCTCGTCGGCCACGTCGGCCCGGAAGGCGAACGCCTTGCCGCCCGCCTCGGTGATCGTGCCGACGGCCTTGTCGGCCTCGGTCCGGTTGCCCGCGTAGTTGACGACGACGGCGAATCCGTCGGCGGCCAGGCGCTCGGCGGTCTCCCGGCCGATGCCGCGGGAGCCGCCGGTGACGATGGCGACGCGGGTGGTGCCAGTAGCTGTACCGGGGCCTGTCTGCTCGGTCATGACGGTGCTCCTCGTCTCGGCGGGTAGCGCTGCTCGCTTCCCGACAAGAGCAACGCTAACACCGATACCGTATCGACGATACCCCTCAACCGTAGCGCCGCTATCGACAGAGGCGGGATGACTGCCCTTGCAAAGCGGAACAGTGTTCCGTATGTTTACCGGAACGACGCTCCGCTTATCGACGAGGTGGCTGCGGGGCCGCCCCACCTGGAGGAACACAGCCATGCAGTACCGCGCCTTGGGCCGCACCGGTGTGCAGGTCAGCTCCCTCGCGCTCGGCGCGATGAACTTCGGCAGGATCGGCCGCACCACCCAGGAGGAGGCCACCGCGATCGTCGACGCCGCCCTTGAGGGCGGGGTCAACGTCATCGACACCGCCGACGCCTACAGCGCCGGGGAGTCCGAGGAACTGGTCGGCAAGGCCATCGCGGGCCGCCGCGACGACATCGTGCTGGCCACGAAGGCGTACCTGCCGATGGGCGACGAACGCAATCACCGGGGCGGTTCGCGGCGCTGGCTGGTCACCGCGCTGGACGACAGCCTGCGGCGCCTGGGTGTCGACCACGTCGACCTCTACCAGGTCCACCGGTGGGACCCGGCCACCAGCGACGAGGAGACCCTGTCGGCCCTGACCGACCTGCAACGCGCGGGCAAGATCCGCTACTTCGGGTCCTCGACCTTCCCCGCGTACCGCGTCGTGCAGGCGCAGTGGGCCGCCCGGGAGCACCACCTGGGCCGATACGTCACCGAGCAGCCCGCCTACTCGATCCTGCAGCGCGGGATCGAGACGCACGTCCTGCCGGTCACCGAGGAGTACGGGCTCGGGGTACTGGCGTGGAGCCCGCTGGCCTCGGGCTGGCTGTCGGGGGCGATCCGGGAGGGCCGGGAGGTCACCACCAACCGCTCGGCGTTCATGCCGCAACGCTTCGACACCGCGGTCCCGTCCAACCGGGCCAAACTCGACGCCGTCGAGCGGCTGGCCCGGGTAGCGGACGAGGCCGGCCTGACCCTGATCCAGCTGGCCCTCGGCTTCGTGACCGCGCACCCCGCGGTCACAAGCGCACTCATCGGCCCCCGGACCCTGGACCACCTGCGCTCACAGCTCACCGCCGCGGACACGGTGCTGCCCGCCGACGTACTGGACGCCATCGACACGATCGTGCCTCCGGGCACGGACCTGGCGCCCGACGAAAAGAACGACACCCCGCCGTCCCTGCTGGACCCGGCGCTGCGGCGCCGCTGACCAATGGCGACCACCGCGGCGGAACCCGCCGAGAGCCAGGACGCCACCCTGAAGCACTGGGCGCTGGGTGCCGGGTGCCGGGTGCCGGGCCCGCACCGCGTCCGCGCGGTGGTCCGGCCGCCGATCACGCCTCCGAGCCTGCTGCATGCCGCATGCCGCACAGGCCAGACGGCCGGGCCGGGACGAACAGCGTCCCGATAGCCTCTGGCCATGCCTGATTCCCATGACGCCGTGTACGAGGCCCGCTTCGGCCGCTCCCTGATCCAGGTGCTGGCGGGGGCCGGGTGGACGCCGCTCGTCGCCTTCCGCGTGGACGGCGAGGGCGTACTGCTCGGCGGTGCTCCGGCCCGGTACAAGGCGCAGACCGCGTTCGTGCCGTGGGCGGACGTCACCGCGGTCGTCCTGTGGGAGCAGCGCATGTCCGGCCCGTCGATGGCCTACGTCGGGGTTCAGCGACGAGCCGGAGCACCGCCCCTGCCGGGCCAGAACGCCGGACTCAGCCCGGATCAGACGACGAAACTCGCTCCCCACGTCGACCACGAGCTCTTCCTGGCCAGCCGCCCCGTCAACCTCTGGCGCCTCGACCCGCACGCCCTTCAGACGGCCGTCGACGCGTTCGCGCCCGGGACAGAGGTCCTCGTCCGCGAGTAGTTCGTCCCTGACGCCTCACCGAGTGCAACGGTGGCGGTCAGCCGACTCGGCAGACGTCAGCCCGGCCACACCAGTGACTGGAGTTCCGCGTACGCGTGCAGGGCGTACGAGCCCACGTCTCTGCCTACTCCGCTCTGTTTGAAGCCGCCGAACGGGGCCTCCATGTTGCGGCCCACCGTGTTGATGCCCACGCCGCCGGCGCGGAGGCGGGACGCCACGCGGAAGGCTCGGGACACGTCGCCGGACCAGACGTAGTCGATCAGGCCGTAGTCGGTGTCGTCGGCCAGGGCGACCGCCTCCTCCTCGTCGTCGAAGGGGACGACCACGACGACCGGGCCGAAGATCTCCTCGCGGACCACCCGCATGTCGGGTGTGCAGTCCGCCAGGAGGGTCGGGGCCACGTAGAAGCCCCGGTCGAGCGGCGGGCGTTCGCCGCCCGCGACGACCCGCGCGCCCTCCTTGCGGCCCAGTTCGACGTACGACTCCACCCGGTTCCGGTGCGCGGACGAGATCAGCGGGCCGACGACCGTGGACGGGGATCGGGGGTCGCCCACCGGCAACTGGCGAGCGTAAAAAGACAGTTGAGTGACCAAGCGGTCGTAGATCGGGCGGTGCGCCAGCACCCGGGTCGGGGCCGTGCAGATCTGGCCGCTGTAGAACGAGAACGTCGTTCCGATGCCCCGGACCGCCGACTCCAGGTCCGCGTCCTCGAAGACGATCGCCGCGCCCTTCCCGCCCAGTTCCATCAGCTGCCGTTTCATGCCGCGCCCGCACACCTCGGCGATGCGCCGGCCGACGGCCGTCGAGCCGGTGAAGCTGACCATGTCGACGTCGTCCGAGTCGACGGCCGCCTCTCCCGCCTCCGCACGCGAGCCGGAGACGACGTTCACGACCCCGGGCGGTACGCCCGCCGCCTCCAGCGCCTCGGCCATCCGGTAGACGGAGAGCGGGTCCTGCGGGGCGGGCTTCACGAGGACCGTGTTGCCCATCGCGAGCGCCGGGGCGATCTTGCCCGCCGGGTTCGCCCAGGGGTTGTTGTACGACGTGATGCAGGTGACCACGCCCACCGGACGGCGTACGGCGAGCGCGCCCAGCACGGCGGCCCCGCCGAACGGGCCCGCCTCGTTGATCTGCGGGGGCAGCGGCTCCTCGACGGGCTCCACGCGCGCGTACCGCTGGAAACGGGCCGCCCCGACCCCCACCTGCATCCCGCGCGCGGTGCCGGTGGTGGCCCCGGTCTCCGCCTGCGCCAGTTCGGCGTACGGGAGGAGGTTGCGCCGGATCTCCTCGGCCGCCCGGTGCAGGACGGCCGCCCGTTCCTCCGGTGTCGTGCGCGACCACGTCCGGAAGGCCTCGCGGGCCGCGCCTGCCGCCGCGTGCACCTGATCCCGCGAGGCCTCCGGCGCCAACCCGACGACGTCCTCGGTCGCCGGGTCGATCACCTCGTAGTGGCCGCCGTCCGGCTCCACCCACGAGCCGCCGATGAACAGCCGCTGCTCAGGGCCCGCTTGACGGGTCATCACTTGGTGCTCACCGTGTGGGTGTCCCGGCCCGACCTGAGCACCTTGCCCGGTACGGCCCCGGTCACCACGTCGTCGCGTATCGACTCGACGCCGTTGACCCACACGGCCGTGACGCCGATCGCCTTGGAGTCGAGGCGCGGGCTGTCTCCCGGCAGGTCGTGCACCAGGGTGGCCTTGCCGGCGTCGATCCGTTCCGGGTCGAAGAGCACGAGGTCCGCATGGAAACCCTCCGCGATCCGTCCGCGCCCACGGAGCCCGAAGAGCTGTGCCGGATCGTCCGTGAGCATCTTCACCGCCTGCTCCAGCGTGACGAGTTTCCGGCCCCGCAGGCAATCCCCCAGGAACCGGGTCGTGTACGGCGCCCCGCACATCCGGTCCAGATGGGCGCCCGCGTCCGACCCGCCGAGCATGACGTCCTCGTGCCGCCACGTCTCCTGGCGCAGGGTCCACGAGTCGGGGTCGTTGTCGGTCGGCATCGGCCACAGAACCGTACGGAGGTGGTCGGCGGCACAGATCTCGACCAGCGTCTCGAAGGGTTCCTGACCGCGCTCGGCCGCGATGTCCCGTACGACGCGGCCGGTCAGGCCCTCGTTCTCCGCGCTGTACGTGTCCCCGATGACGTACCGGCCGAAGTCCGCGAGGCGGCGGAAGACGCCCGCCTCCTTGGAGTCGGCGCGCCGCAGCATCTCGGCGCGGACCCCGGGGTCCCGCAGTCTCTCGATCCGTTCGGGTACCGGGAGGGCCAGGATCTCGCCCCAGCCGGGGATGAGGTTGAGGGCGCAGAAGGTGCCCAGCGACATGTTCATCGGCGTGAGGATCGGCATCGTGAGCGCCACGATCCGCCCGCCCGCCTTACGGGCCCGCTCGCTCGCCGCCAGCTGCCGTGGCACGCGCTCGGGGACGGCCGCGTCGATCGTCAGGACGTTCCAGTTCAGGGGGCGGCCGGCCGCCGCGCTCATCTCGACGAACAGATCGATCTCGTCGTCGCTGAACTGGTCGAGGCAGCCCGCCACGATCGCCTCGATCTGGGTGCCCTCGCGCTCGCCCACCGCCCGGGAGAGGGCGATGAGTTCGGCGGGTCCGGCGTGCCGGGAGGCGACCGGTTTCCCGTCGCCGTCGGAGTGGGTCGAGGACTGGGTGGTGGACAGCCCCCAGGCCCCGGCCGCCATCGCCTCGTCGAGCAGCGCGACCATCGCCGTCAGTTGCTCGTCCGACGGCTGCCCGCCCACCGCGTCCGGACCCATGACGTACCGCCGCAGCGCGCAATGCCCGACCATGAAGCCCGCGTTGACCGCGATCCGGCCCTCCAGGGCGTCGAGGTACTCGCCGAAGGAGTGCCAGCTCCACGGCGCGCCCTCCTCAAGGGCGACCAGCGACATGCCCTCGACCTTGGACATCATCCGCCGCGTGTAGTCGGCGTCCTCGGGGCGGGACGGATGCAGGGGCGCGAGCGTGAAACCGCAGTTGCCGCCCGCGACGGTGGTCACCCCGTGGTTCAGGGAGGGCGTCGCGTACGGGTCCCAGAAGAGCTGGGCGTCGTAGTGCGTGTGGGGATCCACGAACCCGGGCGCGAGTACGAGCCCGGAGGCGTCCTCGGACGTCCGGGCCTCCTCGGTGACCGCCCCGACGGCAGCGATCCGCCCGTCCCGTATCCCCACGTCGGCGACAAAGGCGGGCCCACCCGACCCGTCGACGACTCGCGCACCCTTGATCAGATGGTCAAGCACGACAGCCCCTTCGTTTGTTTTCGGGGGCGGGGGAACTGCGCGACAAGCCCCCACCGGCCCGCACCCTCCGACGAACCTCAGACCGCCCCGCGGAACCGCGTGGTCCGGTGCACAGGATCCGTATCGATCTTCGGAATCACGTGCTCCCCGATCAGCCGGATCGTCTGGAGCGTCTCCTCCTTGGGCACACCCACCGGCAGCCCGAACGACAACTGATCGGCCCCGGCCTGCTCCCACCGCTTGCACTGCGTGAGCACCTCGTCCGGGTCCCCGCAGATCAACAGCTCCTCGGCGATGAGCAGTTCGATGAACTCCTCGTTGTACTCCGGCAGCGTCTCAGGCCAGACCGGGAAACCCTCGGGCCGCGGGAACGTGTCGTGGTAGCGGAAGACGAGCGAGGGCAGATAGTGCAGTCCGCCGCTCACGGCGATCCGTATCGCCTCGTCGTGCGTGGGCGCGCAGACCGCCGTCGTCGTCACCATCACGTTGTCGTTGACGAAGTCCCCGACCGGCTCGGCCTCGACGACGGCCGTCTTGTACTGCTCAAGGACCCACTCCATGTCGGAGACCTTCTGCACGCTGAACCCGAGCACCCCGAGCCCCTTGCGGGCGGCCATGGAGTACGAGGGCGGCGACCCGGCGGCGTACCACATGGCGGGGTGCGACTTCCCGTACGGCTTCGGCAGGATCTTGCGCGGCGGGAGCTGCCAGTGCTTGCCCTGGAAGCCGACGTACTCGTCCTGGAGCCACATCTTGGGGAACTCGGCGATGGTCTCTTCCCAGATCTCCTTGGTGTGGTTCATGTCGGTGATGCCGGGGAGGAAGCCGAGGATCTCGTGCGAGCCGGCCCCGCGTCCGCTGCCGAACTCGAACCGGCCCTCGGTGAGATGGTCGAGCATGGCGACCTTCTCGGCGACCTTCACGGGGTGGTTGACCTGGGCGAGCGGGTTGAAGATGCCCGATCCCAGGTGGATGCGCTCGGTGGCGTGCGCCAGATAGCCGAGGTAGACGTCGTTGGCGGAGAGGTGCGAGTACTCCTCCAGGAAGTGGTGCTCCGACGCCCAGGCGTACTTGAAGCCGGACTTGTCGGCCTGGATGACGTACTCGGTCTCCTCCATCAGCGCCTTGTGCTCCGCGAGCGGATCGGTCAAGGCCCGCTTGCCCACGTATCCCTGTACAAAGAGCCCGAATTCCAAGGAGGTTCACCGTCCCCTGTGTCCGTCATCCGTCCGGCGAACGCCGAACCTGACGCATCGTCAGATTGACCTGCCGCCGACTGTGGCACCGCACCCGTGAGGCGTCAATAGCTGATGGACCGTCACATCGGGCTCTCGGCTCCCGGCCACCGCTCACATCGCGCTCACGCCCGCCAGCCATCCGCCGTCGATCACGAAAGGCTGGCCGGTGATGTAGGAGGAGTCGTCACAGGACAGGAAGAGCGCGAGACGGGCCACCTCCTCGGCCCGGCCGATCCGGCCCATCGGCACGAGCTTGCGGTACAGCTTGGCGACGGCCGCCGAAGCCGCCTCCGCGGCCTCCGCCGCGGCCTCGGCCTCGGCCGAACCGGTGTCCGCCGAGCCGGTGTCCGCCGAGCCGGTGTCCGCCGTCGCCGGGTCGAGCAGGGCCGGATTGCTCATGGCGGTGTCGATCGCGCCGGGACAGACGGCGTTGACGCGGATCCCCTTCGGGGCCAGCTCCAGCGCCGCCACGCGCGTCAGGCCGACGATGGCGTGCTTGCTCGCGCTGTACGCGCCCACGTACGCCATGCCGGTGAGCCCGGTGTACGAGGCGGTGTTGACGATCGTCCCGCCGCCGGCCGCCTCGATCTCGGGGGCCAGGGCCTTGATGCCGAGGAAGACACCGACCTGGTTGACCCGCACGATCTGCATGAACTCGTCGAGGGGGGTGTCGACGAGGGCGTTGAAGCGCAGGATGCCGGCGTTGTTGACGAGCCCGTCGACCTTCCCGTACGCCTCCTTCGCCACCGCCACCGCGGCGGTCCAGTCGTCCTCCCGGCTCACGTCCAGGTGCACGTACCGGGCGCGGGCCCCCAGCTCCTTGGCGAGGGTCTCCCCCTGCTCGTCGAGCACGTCGGCGACGACGACCGAGGCCCCCTCCTCGGCGAAGAGCCGCGCCTCCTGCTCCCCCTGCCCCCGAGCCGCCCCGGTGACGACGACGACCCGACCGTCCAACTTGCCCATGATCACTCCCTAGCCGATGGGCGCCCCGTCAGGGCGCGGCGAACGGCGCCCCGTCAGGGGCGCGGGGAACTGCGCGACCAGCCACGACGCATCCGCAGCCGGGTACGGGGCCGGCCGTCTACCCGAGCAGCGGGCCGACCCCCGACCCGAACGCCGCGATCTGGTCGGTCAGTTCGGCCCGGCTCCGCGACCGGAACCGCACCTGGATCTGATGCACCCCCATCGCCCCGTACGCCCGCAGCGACTCGGCGATCTCCTCGGCGGAGCCGGAGACCGTACGGCGCCCCACGGCCCACGAGGGCCGCCCCACGTACAGCGGCTCGGTGATCGCGCCGACGACGAGCGGCCGGGACACCCCCGCCTCCTCCCGCAGCCGCCCCAGCCGGGCGATCTGCTCGGGCAGCCGCTCCCGCGGATCCCCCTGCGGCAGCCACCCGTCCCCCCGGACCGCGGCCCGCCGCACGGCTGCGGGCGAGGACCCGCCGATCCACACGGGTACGTGTTCCTGCGCGGGCCGGGGCCGCTGGCCGAGCCCCTCGAAGTCGTACAGCTTCCCGTGGTGGGACGGGAACTCCTCCGGGCCCAGCGCGGCCCGCAACGCGTCGATGTTCTCGTCCAGTACGGCCCCGCGCCGCTCGAAGTCCGCGCCCAGCGCCTCGAACTCCTCCTGTACGTGTCCTGCGCCGACGCCGAGGATCAGCCGTCCGCCGCTGAGGTGGTCGAGGGTCGCGTACTGCTTGGCGGTGGCGAGGGGGTGGCGCAGGCCGACGACGGCGACGTGGCTGAGGAGCCGGACGTGTTCGGTGACGCCGGCCAGGAAGGCGAGGGTGGCGACCGGGTCGTACCAGATCGTGCTCATCGCGGCGGCGAGGCGTCGCGGGATGGCGACGTGGTCGCAGCTCGCGAGGTAGGCGAAGCCGGATGCGTCCGCTGTGCGGGCGATCTGTACGAGGTCGTCCGGGCCGGCGTCGGCCTCCCACGCCTCGGCGTAGAGGGTGCTCTGTGACTGGACCGGGAGCTGCATCCCGTACGCCAGTCGCCCTTCGGGCAGGATCTGCATGAGCGGCGCCCCTTATCTGACGGGCCGTCATATGTATCGGCCGCGGTCCATCGTCGTAGCTGACGGCTCGTCAGACAAGGTGTTCGCGTGTACGCGTTGGGGTTGGCGGGGGCTCGTGTGTTTCTGCGGGCTCGTTGTGGCTGAGCGCGCCGTTCCCCGCGCCCCTTAGGGGGGGTGACCCTTGCGCGTTTCTGCGGGTGCGTCGTGGCTCAGCGCGCCGTTCCCCGCGCCCCTTTCGGGGCGGGGGTGGTGGGGTTATTGCCCTGGCCAGAGGCCGTCTTTTGTCAGGGACAGGAGTTCTATCGCGTTGGTGCGGACTATTCGGTCCACCACTTCCGCGTCCAGGTGGGACATCTGGGCCTCGCCGACCTGGCGGGACTCGGGCCAGGTGGAGTCGGAGTGGGGGTAGTCGGTCTCGTACAGGACGTTGCCGACGCCGATGGCGTCCAGGTTCTTCAGGCCGAAGGCGTCGTCGAAGAAGCAGCCGTAGACGTGCTCGGTGAAGAGTTCGGACGGCGGCCGGTGGACCTTGTCGGCGACGCCACCCCAGGCGCGGTTCTCCTCCCACACCACGTCGGCGCGTTCGAGAATGTAGGGGATCCAGCCGATCTGGCCCTCCGCGTACATGACCTTCAGATTCGGGAAGCGTTCGAACTTGCCGCTCATCAGCCAGTCGACCATCGAGAAGCAGCAGTTGGCGAAGGTGATGGTGGAGCCGACGGCGGGTGGCGCGTCGGCGGAGGTGGAGGGCATCCGGCTGCTCGACCCGATGTGCATCGCGATGACCGTGCCGGTCTCGTCGCAGGCGGCGAGGAACGGATCCCACTCGTCCGTATGAACGGAGGGCAGTCCGAGGTGCGGAGGTATCTCGGAGAAGGCGACGGCCCGTACTCCGCGGGCGGCGTTGCGCCGTACCTCCTGTGCGGCGAGCTGCGGGTCCCACAGAGGGATGAGCGTGAGCGGTATCAGCCGCCCCCGCGCCTCGGGCCCGCACCATTCCTCGACCATCCAGTCGTTGTAGGCCCGCACGGAGAGCAGTCCCAGTTCGCGGTCGGCGGCCTCGGTGAACGTCTGGCCGCAGAACCGGGGGAAGGTCGGGAAGCAGAGCGCGGACTGCACGTGGTTGACGTCCATGTCGGCGAGGCGCTGCGGGACGTCGTACGAGCCCGGCCGCATCTGCTCGTACGTGATGATCTCCAGCTTGATCTCGTCCCTGTCGTAGCCGACGGCGGTGTCGAGGCGGGTGAGCGGGCGGTGCAGGTCCTCGTAGACCCACCAGTCGCCGATCGGCCCGTCGTCGCCGGGGCTGCCCATGACGGGAGCGAACTTCCCGCCGAGGAAGGTCATTTCCTTCAGCGGGGCGCGTACGACGCGCGGCCCGATGTCCTGGTACTTCGACGGGAGCCGGTCCCGCCAGACGTTGGGGGGCTCCACCGTGTGGTCGTCCACCGAGATGATCTTCGGGAAGGTCTCCATGCGTTGTACGGTAGCGCTGATCTGACGGCCCGTCAGCTACTGGAGGGCGATCTCCGGAATGCGGGCGGGACCCCGCATGGTTGCGGGGAGGGGGTGTGGGCCCTGTGTGGGCTTGCGTGAATCTGGCATGGCGGCCTGTGATCGGTGTCTCCCACGGCTGACGCATCCGCCATGAACAAGGCAAACTGGCCTGGTTGTCATGACGGTTCGGCAGGGGGACAGCGATGGACGGTGTACCGCGAGTACCGGAGCAGTGGGAACCCGAGGAATCGGTGGCCCTGCGCTTCAGCGTGCTCGGGCCGGTGCGCGCCTGGCGGGGGGCACAGGCGCTGCCCACGGGGTCCCCACAGCAACGCGCCCTGCTGGCCGCCCTGCTGCTCCGTGAGGGCCGCACGGCGACGTCAGGCGAGCTGATCGACGCCCTGTGGGGCGACGACCCGCCCTCGCAGGCGCTGGCGGCCGTGCGCACGTACGCCTCGCGACTGCGCAAGATCCTCTCCCCCGGCGTCCTGGTCAGCGAGTCCGGCGGGTACGCGATCCGGCTCACCGACGTCTCCGGCAGCGGCGCCACCCTCGATCTCGCGCTGGCCCAGGAGCTGGCGGCCGACGCGGAGAAGGCGAAGAGCAGGGGCGATCTGTGCCATGCGCGCGCCCTGCTGAACAAGACGCTGAGCCTGTGGGACGGGGAGGTCCTGGCGAGCGTTCCGGGCCCGTACGCGGAGACCCAGCGCACCCGGCTGCAGGAGTGGAAGCTCCAGCTCACCGAGTCCCGCCTCGACATGGACCTCGAACAGGGCTGCCACGCCGAGGCGGTCTCCGAACTCACCGCGCTCACCGCGGCGCACCCCCTGCGGGAGCGGCTGCGCGGGCTGCTGATGCTGGCGCTGTACCGCTCGGGCCGGCAGGCCGAGGCCCTGGCCGCGTACGCGGACACCCGGCGGCTGCTCGCCGACGAGCTGGGCGTGGACCCGAGCCCGGAACTCCAGGAACTCCAGCAGCGCATCCTCCAGGCCGACCCGGGCCTCGCCGAACCCTCGGCGCCGCTGGCCCCGGAGACCGCGGCCACCCCGGTGCGCCCGGCCCAACTGCCCGCGACCGTGCCGGACTTCACCGGCCGCTCGTCCTTCGTCTCCGAACTGTGCGAGGTCCTGGCGAGCGCCGAGGGCCGCGTGATGGCCGTCTCCGCGCTGGCCGGCATCGGCGGCGTGGGCAAGACCACGCTCGCCGTCCACGTCGCCCACCAGTCACGGGTCGCCTTCCCGGACGGGCAGCTGTACGTGGACCTGCAGGGCGCCGGCGCACGGGCCGCGGCGCCGGAAGCCGTACTGGGCGCCTTCCTGCGCGCGCTCGGCACCCCGGACTCGTCCATTCCGGACACGCTGGAGGAACGCGCCGCCCTGTACCGCTCGGTGCTTGACGGCCGCCGGGTCCTGGTCCTCCTCGACAACGCGCGCGACGCGGCCCAGGTCCGGCCCCTGCTGCCCGGCACCGAGGGCTGCGCCGCGCTGGTCACCTCGCGGGTACGGATGGTCGACCTGGCCGGCGCCCACCTGGTCGACCTCGACGTGATGTCGCCGGAGGAGGCCCTCCAGCTCTTCACGAAGATCGTCGGCACCGAGCGGGTGGAGTCGGAACGCCAGTCCGCGCTGGACGTCGTGGCGGCCTGCGGCTTCCTGCCGCTCGCCATCCGGATCGCCGCCTCCCGGCTGGCCGCCCGCCGCACCTGGACCGTCTCGGTCCTCGCCGCGAAGCTCGCCGACGAGCGGCGGCGCCTGGACGAACTGCAGGCCGGCGACCTGGCCGTGAAGGCCACCTTCGAGCTGGGCTACGGGCAACTGGAGGCGGGCCAGGCCCGCGCCTTCCGGCTGCTCGGTCTCGCGGACGGCCCCGACATGTCCCTGGCCGCCGCCGCCGCGGTCCTCGACCTGCCCCTCGACGACACCGAGGAACTCCTCGAATCCCTCGTCGACACCTCGCTCCTGGAATCGGCGGCACCCGGCCGCTACCGCTACCACGACCTCGTACGGCTCTACGCGCGTGCGTGCGCCGAACGCGACGAACAGCCGCCGGGCGAACGGGCCGCCGCGATGTCGCGCCTGCTCGACTTCTACCTCGCCACGGCCGCGGGCGTGTACGCCATCGAGCGCCCCGGCGACCGCCTGGTCGACCACCTGGAGACGACGCAGTACCCGGGCCTGACCTTCACCGGAGGCAGCGCCGCGCTGGACTGGCTCTACACGGAGGCCGCGCCGCTGCTGGCCTGCGTACGGCAGTCGGCGGGGACGGAGTTCCTGCGGCGGGCGGTGGATCTGCTGTGGGCCGCCCGCGATCTCGCCGAGTCGGGCGCCAACTCCCATCAGTACGAGACCACGGCCAGGGCGATGTGCGACGCCACCCGGGCCGCGGGGGACGCCCACGCGGAGGGCAGAGCACGCACCACGCTCACCCACCCGATGCTGGTCTCCGGCCGGATCCAGCAGGCGGCCGAGCAGGCCCAGCTCGCCCTGGGCCTCTCCGCGACCGCCCAGGACGCCATGGCCATGAGCTGGGCAGCCAACGACCGGGGGCTCACCTTCCTCCACCAGGAGCAGTACGCGAGCGGCAAGACGTACTTCGAGCAGGCCATAGAGGGATACGCCGCCATCGGCAACCGGCCCCTCGAAGCGCTCAGCCTGTGCAACCTCTCACGCGCCCACCTCGGCATGGGCAACACCGACAAGGCCGTGGAGATCGCCCAGCGCGCCCTGGCCACGTACCTGGAGATCGGCAAGACGCTGCGGCTGGCCAACGGGCACTTCACGCTGGGCATCGCGCTGACCCGGGCCGGCCGGCACGCCGAGTCCCTCAACCAGTTCTCCGACGCCCTCGCCGTCTTCGCCAGCCACCGCCAGCGGCTCTGGGAAGGCACCACCAACTTCCGTATGGCGGAGGTGCATCTCGCGGCCCGCCGGCCCGCGCAGGCCGCCCAGCACGCCGAGCAGGCGCTCGCGCTCGGCTGCATCGGGGGCGACCGGATGCAGGGGACCGTGCTGACGCTGCTCGGCCGGGCGCTCACCATGGTCGGGCAGGTGGACCGGGCCAGGGCCTGCTGGCGCGAGGCGGTCAACCTCCTGGAGCAGAACGGCGGCTCCGCACAGGCCGAGGAGGTCAGGGTCCTGCTCACGCCCGCCACGGCGGCGTGAGCGACGGGCCCGCACCCGGGCCGTTGCGGACGTTCAGCATTCGTTTATCTCCGCGCGGCACTCTCATATCTGTCACACCGTCGCGTCGGGGGGCAGACGGTCTGACCAGGAGCCCAACGGCTAGTGTGCGGCTCCGAACGCCCGTCCAGCGGCCCTCGGGGGAGTCTCTGGACGGGCGTTCCTCACTCGTCAACACAACGGAGGACACAGGCCATGAGCGACCAGACGAAGGACACGAACCCCACCGCGACCACGCAGGACAACGGGATGCCGACTCCTCCCGCGAAGGACCCGGTCGTGGCCACTCCGCTCGACAACGGGATGCCGACTCCTCCCGCCGAGGACCCGGTCGCCACTCCGCTGGACAACGGGATGCCGATGCCGCCCCAGAGCGACATCCGGACGCTGGACAACGGCATGCCTTCGCCGCCCGCGCTGGACCTCGACGGCGGCAAGTAGAGACCTTTCTCCCGACGGGGATCGGCCGCGGTGGCGCGGAGGGGGAGCCACCGCGGCCGAAGTCTGTCCGGACACGATCCGGCCGATCGGCGACGTCAGCCGTTTCGGCTCGGCGGGGCGAAGCACCCGTACAGGACCGGCGTCTTCGGGCGTCCGGCCGTTCCCTCTCACCCAGGAGTCGGTATGACCCGTACGCAGAAGTTACTCACGACCCTCACCCTGATGCTCGGCGTCACCGCCGCGGCCGCGAGTCCGGCGCTGGCCGACAACTCGATGCCCGCGCCCGCGCCGGACAATCCGATGCCGGTGGTCGCGCTGGACAACCCGATGCCCGTGACCCCGCCGGACAACCCGATGCGCTGACATCCCGCCACCCGACGGGCCGAGCCCCGGACCGGCGCTCGGCCCGTCGTCGTGCCCGGGGCTTCCGGGGGTGCGGCCGGAATTCGTCGCCGGGCCCGTCCCGCCCCTCGCGGTGCCCGCCCGTACGCCGTACTGTGCGGATCACGATGACAGCGCAGCCCATCGAGCCCGGCAGACCCCTCGTTCCCCGGCCGGAACGGACACCCGGCGCCCTACGCGCGGCCGTCATCCGGGTTGCCCCGCACCGGCTCGCCGAACTGGAGCGGGAGACCGACGGGGCCATCGAGGCCGCCGCGCGCACCGGCAGTCTCGGGCCGATCATCCAGCTGCTCGACACCTGGGCCGTCACCGTGGAGATCGCGAGGTTCCCGTCCACGGCGGCGCGGCTCCGCAAGGCCGAGCACACGGTGGGCGCCGCCGGGCGGGGCGCTCCCGCGCGGAGTGGGGCCCGGGACGAGATCCATGCGTTGCGCGCGGCGGCTCGGGAGTCGCTTGCGCGGGGCTCGGCGACTCCTACGTAGGCACGTTGCGTGCGCATCTGCGGGCCGGTGGGGGCCGGTCGCGCAGTTCCCCGCGCCCCTTCAGGGCGCCCCTGACGGGGTGCGCCCGGGGTCGGTGTCACGCGCAGAGTTCGTCGTCGATCACAGCGTTCTCGGTGTCCTGGGTGGACGAGTCCGTCGAACCGTCGCCGGTCGAGTTCAGGACCACGGTGCGGCTGCCGTCGGCGCTGATGCCGTTGCGGGTGGTGTAGCCGGGGAGGTTGCCCCCGTGGCTGTAGTAGACGCCCCCGCAGGACAGCGGGACGCTCATCAGGCCGAGGCCGTACCGCACGCCGGGCCAGGCGGAATCCAGTTCCGGGGCCGGCACGGTCGTCCTCATCGCCGTCAGCTCCGCCGGGCGCAGCAGCCGGCCGCCGAGGAGCGCCTGGTAGAAGCGGCTCAGGTCGGCCGTCGTACTGATCATGGCGCCCGCCGCGCCGCCCGCGGAGGCGTTGAGTTCGGTGATGTCGATCGCCGGTCCCGCTTCCTCGAAGCTGGAGTAGCCGCGCAGATGGCGTCCGGGGATACGGGACTCGGTGGTCGGCACGAGGGTGTCGCGCAGGCCCAGCGGGCGGATGAGACGGTTGGTGACCTCCTCGTTCCAGGTGTGCCCGGTGGCCTTCTCGATGATCATTCCGGCGAGGATGTAGTTGGTGTTGGAGTAGCTCCACCCCTTGCCCGGCGCGAATCCGGGGGTGTGCCGCATCGCGACGGCGACCAGTTCCTCCGGGGTCCAGGTGCGGTACCGCTCGGCCTGGTAGCCGGCCGTGCTGGTGAACTCGGGGAAGTCCGACGTGTAGTCGAAGAGCCCGCTGGTGTGCTGGAGCAGCTGCCGTACGGTGATCGCGCCGCCGTCGTTGCCGTTGCCCGAGACGACTCCGGGCAGCCAGTGCTCCACGGTGTCGTCGAGCGACAGGCGTCCCTCGCCGACGAGTTGCAGGATCACCGTGGCGACGAACGTCTTGCTGGCGCTGGCGATCCGGAACTTGTCACCGGGGCGTACGGCCTCCTCCGTGGTCCGGTCGGCGACCCCGCCGGTGGCGTACCGCGCGCCTCGCGGGCCCGTCGAGCGCGCCACGACCCCGACGGTCCCGGTCTTCATGACCGCGTCCACGCCGGCCTGCAGCGCCCTGCTGTGCGAGGCGCTGTGCGCGGGTGTGCCGGTGGCGCCGGTCGCGCCCGCGGCGGGCAGGGTCAGGCCGATGCCGGCCAGTACGGTCGCCAGGGTCGTGGCCACCACTCGGGAGGTGAGTTCGGTCTTCATGGGTCACGGGCTCCAAGCGTCTCGGTCGGGGTCGGGCCGTCGTCGCGGTACGACCACCACGCTAGAAACTCCACCTGTGCATCACGATCAAGCAGGCGCCCCGGCAGAAGGGGGTGCACTCCCCCGCAAGAAGGTAGCGCCTGCTGTACCCACGCTCGAAGGACCGCGGGGCACACGAGACCCGACCAAAGCCACCTCCCACCCCAGGGGCGCGGGGAACTGCGCGCCCAGCCCCCACCGACCCGCACACGACAATCCCGCCGAAACCCCCACCACCCCAGGGGCGCGAGGAACTGCGCGCCCAGCCCCCACCGACCCGCACACGACAACCCGGCCGGAGGCCCCCACCACCCCAGGGGCGCGGGGAACTGCGCGACCAGCCCCCACCAACCCGCACCCCACACCCCGGCCGGAGGAACCCGCACCCCACAACCCGGCCAGCGCCATCCCATGACGGCCAGTCAGGCCCGCCGACGCGCATCGTCCAGGTACCTCAGAACCGCCGCGACCCGCCGATCCACCTGATCCGCCGGCGACAGGTCCAGCTTCGCGAAAATGCTGCGGATGTGCTTGTGCACGGCCCCCTCCGTGACCACGAGCCGTTCGGCGATCGCCCCGTTCCCCAACCCCTCCGCCATCAGCGCGAGCACATCCCGCTCGCGCGGACTCAGCCGCTCCAGCCGGGTGTCCTGCCGGCTGCGGGTGAACAGCTGCGCGACGACCTCCGGGTCGATGGCCGTACCCCCGCCCGCCACCCGATGGAGCGCGTCCAGGAACTCCTCCACCCGCCCCACCCGCTCCTTGAGGAGATAGCCGAGCCCGCTCACCCCGCCGCCCAGCAACTCCGTGGCGAACGACTGCTCGACGTACGCCGACAGGACGAGGACCGCGAGATCGGGCCGTCGCCGCCGGGCCTCCACCGCCGCGACGATCCCCTCGTCGGTGTGCGTCGGCGGCATGCGGACGTCGAGGATGGCGACATCCGGCTTGTGGGTGTCGATGGCGTCGAGGATGCCGTCACCGGTGGCGGCCGTACCCACCACGTCGAGTCCTTCCGCGCGCAGCAGCAGCGCCAGCCCCTCCCGCAGCAGCGCGTCGTCCTCGGCGATCACAATCCGCATGGCAGTTCCACCTTGAGAGTCGTCGGGCCGCCGGGCGGGCTGGCCAGTTCGAGGGTGCCGTCGTGTGCGGCGATCCGGTTGCGGATGCCGGTGAGCCCGGACCCGCTCTTCTCGTCGGCGCCGCCCCGGCCGTCGTCGGTGATGTCGAGGCGCAGCCGCCCGCCACCGCTGCGGACCGTGACAGCCGCCTGTCGCGCCCCGCTGTGCTTGGCGATGTTCGTCAGGGTCTCCGCCACCACGAAGTAGGCGGTCGCCTCCACGGACGCGGCGCACCGCTCGGGCGCCTGGACGTCGATCCGGCAGGGCACCGGGCAGCTCGCGGCGAGTCCGGTGAGTGCCCCGGCGAGCCCCCGGTCGGCCAGTACGGGCGGCAGGATGCCCCGGGCCACCGAACGCAGCTCGGACAGGGCCTGTTCGGCGGCGCTCTGGGCGCGTTCGAGGAGTTCGTCGGCGCCCGCCGGATCGCGGGCGACCATGCGGCGCGCGGCGCCGAGGAGCACGGTGACGGTGACGAGCCGGTTCTGGGTGCCGTCGTGCAACGACCGTTCGATGCGCCGTAGTTCGGTGGCGTGGGCGTCCAGGGCGGCGGCCCGGGTGGCGGTGAGTTCCGCGACGCGCAGCGACAGGTCGGTGTCGGGTCCGGCGGCGAGGAGCAGTCGGCCGGGCTTTGCCTGGAGGCGTGCCATGCCGGGGCTGAGGCCCAGGATGATGGCGGTCCAGCCGAGCCCGAGGAGGGCGGCGGCGGACGCGTCGGCCCAGGTCTCGGCGACCCCTATCCCGAGGGACGTGCTGGTGGCGCCCTCCGGCAGCAGACGCCAGTACAGCGGGAAGAGGGAGTCGCGCAGGGCCAGCAACGGCAGCAGCAGGCCGCCGAGGCCGAGCAGCAGACCGAGTGTGGCGTGCCGGGTCAGCCAGCGCAGCTCGCGGCGCGTGGTCGGGTCGACGACGGCGAGCCGTACCGCGGTGGGCGCCGGGTCCGGGCCCATGACCTCGGGTCCCCACCGGCCGAGCCGGTCGCGTTCGCGGCCGGCGAGCGAGTGCAGGGCGCGCAGGGTGAGCGGTGCCATCAGCAGTCCGACGCCCACCAGGGAGGTCACGGCGGTCACGGCCGTCCAGGCGAGGACGAGCAGGGCCATCAGCGCGGTGCCGAGTCCGCCGACGAGCTGCTCCAGCGCGGCGACGGCCGCACCGGCGGCCCGGACGACGGTCTCCCGGATCCCGGGCCTGTCGTCCTCGTCGCCGTCATCGGGTCCGCCGGGCGGGGTCGGGGTCGGCATCCGCCCCTCCTCTCTCGCTCGTTCACGGCCCCGTACGAGCGACCGCTTCACCGTCGTGGAGGAGCGTAGAGGTACAGCCTGCTGTACCCCCACTCGGGCTGCTGGCGGGCTCGGCCGGCCGGGGTCCTGATCCGTAACTTCGAAGGCACGACAGCGAGACCCGCAGCGCGAACCGCCGGCCGCGAACCAGGCACCACTCACCGCGAACCGTGAACCGCGCAGGGTCCGAAGAACTCGACGACTCCGAAGAGGACAGCCATGACGACCACGGACCCCTACCGCCTCGACGGCTTCGCCGGGAGCACGGACCCCGCACGGCAGGACGCGCCCCGCGAAGGCCTCACCCGGGACCGCTTCGTGCGTACGGTGCTGTGGCTGGTCCTGGTGATCAGCACCGTCGGCAACATGGTGGCCTCGTACAGCGCCGCCTCCACCGGGGTCCACCTGGTCTGCGGCGGGGTCACCGCCCTGTGCGTGACCGCGCTCGTCGTCCGTCACCTGCGGGGCCGGCGATGAGCGGGGTCCTCGCGGGAGCCGGCCACCCGATGGCGGCGCCGACCGCTCCGGCCATCGAGCTGGTGAACGTCAGCAAGACGTACGCGGGAGGTGTCCGCGCCCTCGACGACGTGTCGCTGAGTGTCGAGCACGGCACGTTCCTCGCCGTGATGGGGCCCTCGGGCTCCGGCAAGAGCACGCTGATGCACTGCGCCGCCGGACTCGACTCCCCCACCTCGGGAAGCATCCGTGTCGGCGAGCGCGAGATCAGCGGGCTGAACGAGACCCGCCGTACCGAACTGCGCCGCGAGCACATCGGATTCGTGTTCCAGTCCTACAACCTGGTCCCCGCCCTCAGCGTCGCCGACAACATCACGCTGCCGCTGCGGCTGGCGGGGCGCGCGCCGGACCGGGAATGGGTGCGGACGCTGGTCGAGCGGGTCGGTCTCGCCGACCGGATGTCGCACCGGCCCGCCGAACTCTCCGGCGGCCAGCAGCAACGGGCCGCGATCGTACGGGCGTTGGTGGCGAAGCCCGCCGTCGTGTTCGCCGACGAGCCGACCGGCGCCCTCGATCTGCGCAGCGCCCACGAGGTGCTGGGCCTGCTGCGCGAACTGGTCGACGAACTGCGCCAGACGGTGGTGATGGTCACCCACGACCCGGCCGCCGCCGCCCAGGCCCACCACGCGGTGGTGATGGCCGACGGCCGGGTGGTCGAGCGCCTGTACCGGCCCAGCGCCCCCGAACTGGCCGACCGTCTCGTCAAGCTGGGAGAGGTCTAGAACCATGCTGCATCTCGCGGTCCGTATGGCAGGACACCGGATCACCGCCCTGACCGCGGTGGCGTGCGCGGTGCTCGGCGGCGCGGCACTGATCACCGGCACGGGGGTACTGGCCGAGTCCGGCCTCCGCTCCCAGCTGCCGGCCGGCCGGCTCGCCGGAGCCGACGTCGTGGTCTCCACCGACCAGAGCTTCCGTCCGGCCGGGGATCTGCCGATCGCCCTCCCGGAACGCGGCACGGTCCCGGCCTCCCTGGTCGGCCGGCTCGCCGAACTGCCCGGTGTCACCGCGGCGGTGGGTGACGTCAGCTTCCCCGCCGCCGTGGTCGACGCCGACGGCCGCGTCGTACCGGCCGAGGAGCCGCGGGCGGCGGGTCACGGCTGGTCCTCGACCGAGCTGCTCACGGATCGGGAGGTCAGTGGCGACAAGCCGTCCGGGGCCGCCGAGGTGGCGCTCGACAGGGCGACGGCCGAGGCCGCGGGGGTCCGGGCGGGCGACCGGGTCGAGATCGTCGCGGCCGGCCGGTCCGCCGCCGAGTACCGCGTCACGGCGGTGGTCGACGCCCCGGGCGCGGGCATCCTCTTCGCCGACCCGACGGCCCGGCGGCTGGCGGGCCGCGACGGCGGCAGCGGCGATGCGGCGGCGCGCGCCGGGACCGTCGACCTGGTGGGTCTGCGCACCGAGCCGGGTGCCGAGGCCGCGGTGGCCGCCGCGGCCCGCGAGACGATCAGGAACGCCGGCACCGACGCGGACAAGAAGGACACGGACAAGAAGGCCGGCAAGGAGTCGGACAACGGCGCCGAAGTGATCGTCTCCACCGGTTCCGCCCGTGGGGACATCGCCTCTCCCGGCGCGGGCGCGGCCCGTTCGCTGCTGATCCTGCTCGCCGGTTCGCTCTCCGGGATCGTCATGCTGATCATCGGGTTCGTGCTGGCGAGCGCCCTGGCCGTGTCGATCGGCGGCCAGCGCCGCGATCTCGCCCTGATGCGGGCCGTCGGCGCGACCCCGAAGCAGATCAGGCGGCTGGCCGCCGCGCAGGCCTCGGTCATCGCCGCTGTGGCGGTCGTGCCCGGTGTGGGCCTCGGCTATCTGCTGGCCGGTCAGTTCCGGCGGATGCTCGTCGACCGCGCGGTGATCCCGGACGGCCTGCCGCTCACGTACAGCCCGCTGCCCGCGCTCGCCGCCGTCCTCCTCCTGGGGATCGCCGTGCAGGTGTCGGCCCGTGGTGCCGCGTGGCGCACCTCGCGGCTGCCGGCCACCGAGGCGGTCGCCGAGTCGCGCAGCGAGCCCCGTACGCCGTCGAAGATCCGGATCCGCGCGGGCCTGCTGCTGATCGTCGCCGCGACGACGCTCTCGGTGGTGCCGCTGCTGAGCCGGACGGTCCTCGGCGCGGCGGCCACCTCCATGGCCGGCATCATCGGCGCGATCGGTCTCGCCCTGGCGGGACCCGCCCTGGTCAAGGGCATCGGGGACACGGCGGCCCGGCGGCTGCGGCCCGGGGTCTCGGCCCCGACCTGGCTCGCGGTGGCGAACATCCGCGGGTACGCGCTACGGCTGTCGGGGGTCGTCAGCGCCCTCGCCATGGCGGTCGTGTTCGTCCTGACCTACATTCTCGCCCAGACGACCGTCATGAGCGCCACCGCGCAGGACACCCGCACCGGCACCCTCGCCCAGCAGAGCCTGAGCGCACCGGGACTCGGCGGTGTGCCCGCCGGCACCCTCGCGGACGTGCGGAGGACCGAGGGCGTACGGGCGGCGGCCCCGGTCAGCGACACCACGGTCGTGTGGGAGTACGAGATGTTCGGCGAACCGGAGGTCGAGGCCGCCTCCGCGATGATCCTGACCCCGGCCGCGCCGGGCGTCCTGGACCTCGGCGTACGGGACGGCAGCCTGGCCGGGCTCACCGGTGACACGGTCGCCGTCGACAGCGAGGTCGCCCGCTCCCGCGACGCCGGTGTCGGCAAGCGGATCGACCTGGTCCTCGGGGACGGCAGCCGGGTCAGCCCGAAGGTCGTCGCCGTCTACGACCGCGGCCTCGGTTTCGGCCCGGTCGCGCTCTCCCACGACCTCGCCGCGGGGCACACCACCGCCGGCCTCGACCAGAGGGTCCTCGTACGCACCGACGGCACCGGCACCGCACAGCGCGCCCTCGCCGAACTCGCCGCTTCCCGGCCCGGGTTGGCCCTGGCGCCCACCGACACCGGGTCCGGCGACAGCCTGAGCGACGCACCGGCGACGGTCTGGATCAACCTCGCCACCATCGTCGTGCTCCTCGGCTACCTCCTCCTCTCCATCGCCAACAAGCTGGTCGCCACGACCGCCCAGCGGCGCAACGAGATCGCCACGCTCCGCCTCAACGGCACCACCCCGCGCCAGATCCTCGCGATGATGCGCCGCGAGGCCGCGGTGATCGGGGTCGCCGCGGTCGCCACCGGGCTGCTGCTGTCCGCGATCCCGCTCGTGCTGCTCGGCATCGGCTTCCTGGACCGGCCGTGGCCCGCGGGACCGGTGTGGCTGCTCCCGGCGGTCGCGCTGACCGTGATCACCACGGCCTTCGTCACGGTCGAACTCCCCACCCGGCAGGCCCTGCGCACGGCCCCTGCCCACGCGCTGTCCGCCCGCGAGTAGCGCACGGCGCGTGAGCGGTCCGGGGCCCCGCCAGAAACCGGCGGGGCCCCTCAACGCCGGCTGCGCAGCTCCCCCTTGACGACCTTCCCGCTGGCGTTCCGGGGCAGTTCGCCGACGAACTCCACCGCCCTGGGCACCTTGTAGTTCGCCATCTCGCGGCGCGCCCAGGCGATCAGGTCGTCGCCGGTGAGCGGGACGCCCGGACGGCGTACGACATACGCCTTGCCGACCTCGCCGAGCCGGGCGTCCGCGACGCCGATCACGGCCACGTCGGCGACGTCCGGGTGGAGGCCGAGGAGCTGCTCTATCTCCGCCGGGTACGCGTTGAAGCCACCGACGATGAACATGTCCTTGATGCGGTCGGTGATCCGGAGGTTGCCGGCCGCGTCCAGGACACCGATGTCGCCCGTGCGGAGCCAGCCGTCCGGGGTCATCGCCTCCGAGGTGGCCGCGGCGTCCTCGTAATAGCCGCGCATGACGTTGAAGCCGCGGACCAGGACCTCGCCCGGGGTGCCGGGGGCGACGGCCGTGCCCTCCCCGTCCACGACCCGCACCTGCGTGCCGGGGATCGCGCGGCCGGACGTGGACGCGATCACGTCCGGCTCGTCGCCGCGGCGGCACATCGTGACGATCCCGCTCGCCTCGGAGAGCCCGTAGGCGGTGAGGACCGTGCCCACGCCCAGCTCCGCCCGCAACCGCTCCACCAGCAGCAACGGCACGACCGCCGCGCCCGTCACCACCAGCCGCAGGGCCGACAGGTCGTACGCGTCGCGCTTGGGGTGGTCCAGGAGGGACTGGTGGAGGGTGGGCGGGCCGGGGAGCACCGAGATGCGTTCCGAGGCCACGTTCGCGAGGACCGTGTCCACGGTGAACACCGGCTGCGGGATCATCGTCGCGCCCCGCATCAGACAGGCGATCACGCCCGCCTTGTAGCCGAAGGTGTGGAAGAAGGGGTTCACGATCAGATAGCGGTCGCCCTCACGCAGACCGGCCAGTTCGCACCAGACGTCGTACGCCCGCAGGGTCTGCGCATGCGTGATCACGGCGCCCTTGGGGCGGCCCGTGGTGCCCGAGGTGAAGATGATGTCCGAGGGGGCGGACGGGTCGAGCGCCGCCGCCCGTGCCCGCACCTCGGCCTCCCCCACCCCGTCCCCGCTGGCCAGGAAGTCCTTCCAGGTGCGGAAGTCGGCGGGGGCGTCGTCGGACAGGACGACCACCTGCTCCAGATGCGGGAGCCCCGGGAGGGGGCCCGCGCCCCGGCCCGTACGGGTGCTGCCCGCGCCGGGATCGGCCGGCTCCTCGCGCTCGGCGCAGGCCCGCCGCAGGGACGCCACGTACGAGGTCCCCAGGAAGGTGCCCGTCACGAACAGCAGCTTCGTCCGGCTCCGGGCCAGTACGTACGCGGCCTCCGTCCCCTTGAAGCGGGTGTTCAGCGGGACGAGGACCGCGCCCGCCGACACCGCGCCGAGGGCGGACGCCATCCAGTCCAGGGTGTTGGGCGCCCAGATGGCCACCCGGTCGCCGGGCTCCACGCCGTTCGCGACGCAGGCCGCCGCCGCGCGTTCCACCCGGGCACCCAGCTCCGCGTACGTGACGCGGGTACGGCCCTCGACGACCGCCTCCACGTCCGCGTACCGCTCGGCCGCCGCCCGCACGAGCCCCGGGATCGTCTCCCACTCCAAGTCGCCGCGCACAGCAGGCCTCCCTCCATCGCCCGAGCGGTCGGTCGACCGACCGGCCGACCGCTAGCTGACTACCCGTCAGATTAGCTGTAGCCTGACGCCCTGTCAGCATTCGTGGACCAGGGTGGAGGTGCGTCCATGGCACGGGCAGCGGCGGGCACAGGGGCAGCGGGACTCAAGGACGCGACGGCCGTCGTCGGGATCGGGGAGACGCCTTTCGCCAAGCAACTCCCGGACAGCGAGAAGACATTGGCCTGCCGGGCGATCCTCGCCGCCCTCGACGACGCGGGGATCGCACCGGCCGAGGTCGACGCACTCGCCTCCTACACCATGGAGGAGACCGACGAGGTCGAGATCGCCAAGGCCGTCGGATTCGGTGACCTCAGCTTCTTCAGCAAGGTCGGCTTCGGGGGCGGCGGTTCGTGCGCCACGGTCGCGCATCTGGCGTCCGCGGTGGCCACCGGACAGGCGACGGTCGGAGTCGCCTGGCGCTCACGCAAACGCGGCAGCGGACCGCGCCCGTGGAAGAACACGACCGTCCAGCTCCCCACCCCCGCCCAGTGGACCCGCCCCTTCGGCCTCCTGCGCCCCGCCGACGAGATAGCCATGCTGACCCGCCGCTATCTGCACGAGTACGGGGCGACCCGCGACCACCTCTTCAACGTGGCACTCGCCTGCCGCAACCGGGCCAACCAGAACCCGGCCGCGATGATGTACGAGCGACCGCTGACCCGGGACATGTACATGACCTCGCGCTGGATCAGTGAGCCGCTCTGCCTCTTCGACAACTGCCTGGAGACGGACGGGGCGTTGGCCTGCGTGATCGTCTCCGCCGAACGCGCCCGCGACTGCCGCCGCAGACCCGTGTACGTGCACTCCGCCGCCCAGGGCCTGCCCGCCCAGCACCACGGGATGGTCAACTACTGGAACGACGACCCGCTGACCGGCCCCGCCTGGACGGCCGCCCGCCATCTCTGGAAACAGGCGGACTTCACCCCGGAGGACGTGGACGTCGCCCAGATCTACGACGCGTTCACCCCGCTCATCCCGCTCTCCCTGGAGGGCTACGGCTTCTGCGGCCGGGGCGAGGGCGGCGCCTTCACGGAAGGGGGCGCCCTGGAGATCGGCGGCCGGCTGCCGCTGAACACGAGCGGCGGCGGGCTCTCGGAGGCGTACGTCCACGGCTTCAACCTCATCAACGAGGGCGTGAAGCAGCTCAGGGGGACCAGTACGGCGCAGGTGCCGGGCGCGGCGACCTGCCTGGTCACGGCGGGCGAGGGCGTCCCGACGTCCGCGCTGCTCCTGAGGAACTGAGGAACCGAGGAACCGAGTCAACCTAGGAGGCCACATGCTCACACCCGTGGTGGACGACGACGGCGCCCCCTTCTGGGAGTACGCGGCCCGCAGCGAGCTGCGCGTCCAGGCCTGCGCCGAACCCGGCTGCGGCGAACTGCGCTTCCCGCCCCGCCCCTGCTGCCCGCACTGCCACTCCTTCGACAGCGAGTGGCGCAGGATGAGCGGCAGGGGCCGTATCTGGTCGTACGTGATCCCCCACCCCCCGCTCCTGCCGGACTACGCGGCGCAGGCCCCCTACAACGTGATCGTCGTCGAACTGGCGGACGCGCCCCGGATCCGGCTGGTGGGCAACCTCGTCAGCGGGCCCGACGCGGCGCTCAACTCGGTCGCGGGGGAACGGATCCGGATCGGGGCGCGGGTACAGGTGGTGTTCGGCGCCGACAGCGGGGACGGCCTCCGGCTGCCGCGCTGGGTACTGGAGCGGCCATGACCCCCCTGCGGACCACCACCGACAAGGAGACGGGCGTCGCGGTGGTGACACTGGACCGCCCGGAACGCCTCAACGCCATCGACCTGGAGATGACCGCTCGACTGAAGTCGCTCTGGGCGGAGTTCAGATTCGACGACACCGTACGGGCGATCGTCCTCACCGGAGCCGGCGACCGGGCCTTCTCGACGGGACTCGACCGGGACGCGGAAGTCCCGCAGCCGGAGTCGCCCTACATGCTGGACGATCCACTCGTCTCGATCGGCCCGAAGGCATCCGGCCTGTGGAAACCGGTGATCGCCGCGGTGAACGGGATGGCGTGCGGCGGGGCGTTCTACCTGCTCGGCGAGGCGGACTTCGTGATCGCGGACGAGACGGCCACGTTCTTCGATCCGCACACGACGTACGGCATGGTCAGCGCGTACGAGTCCGTGTACCTGGCCCAGCGGATGCCGTTCGGGGAGGTCGCCCGCATGGCCCTGATGGGAACGGCCGAACGGGTTTCCGCGCGGCGGGCGTACGAGGTGGGGCTGGTGTCGGAGGTGACGGGGCGGGGGGAGGCGGTGACGGCGGCGGTCAGCTGTGCGACCGTCATCGCCTCCTATCCGTCCGCGGCGGTCCAGGGCACGGTCCGGGCGCTGTGGACGGCCCAGGAGGCCACCCGGTCCACGGCCCTGTCCCAGGCCCCCCACCTGATCACCCTGGGCAACGCGCCCCCGGAAACCCAGGCGGGACTGTTCGAAGCCCGCCGCCCGACTTCCCGAACCCGCTGAACCCCACTGCGGCCCCGGCGGGGGCCGTCCGCGCGGTTCCCCGGGCCGGGGGGGGAACCGCGGGCCGGAGACTCGACCGCGGGCCCGTCGTGGCTGACCGCGCCGTTCCCCGCGCCCCCAGGGGGTGGGGGTGGCGGCCGGAAGCTTGGCTGCGGGCCCGCCGTGGCTGATCGCGCAGTTCCCCGCGCCCCCAGGGGGTGGGGGTGCCGGCCGGAGACTCGACCGCGGGCCCGTCGTGGCTGACCGCGCCGTTCCCCGCGCCCCCAGGGGGTGGGGGTGCCGGCCGGAAGCTTGGCTGCGGGCCCGTCGTGGCTGATCGCGCAGTTCCCCGCGCCCCTAGGGGGTGGGGGTGCGCCCCGGCTTTTGGGTTTGGGGGCGCGGGGAAAGGCGCGGGCAACCCCCACCGCTGTCT
>NZ_JBHXTO010000074.1:0-46049 GCF_042677425.1 Streptomyces sp. NPDC127119
GGACATCTTTCAGCCCGTCCGGCGTTTGAGGACACAGTGACGGGAAGGGTAGGGGCGGCGGGGGCGAGGAAGATGCTAGAAGGACTCTGCCAAGGGCTTCGGGAGTGGGGTCGTGTGGACGATGCCCAGTGACTGGGTCGCACGGGTCAGCGCCACGTACAAATCACTCGTCCCGAATTCCCCCGGCTCCACCACCAACACCGCATCGAACTCCAACCCCTTGGCCTGACGCGGATCAAGCAGCACGACCCCGAGCGTGAGATCCGGCGACTCCCCCGCCACGACCCCGTCCAGCCGCGCGGCCAGCACCCCGTGCAGGGATCGCGGCGCGATCACCGCGAGCCGCCCCTCGACGGGAGCGAGATCGGCGACGGCCTTCTCCACCGCCCCGGCGAGATCGGACGTCCGCCGGGCCCAGGGCCGCACCCCCGTGGACCGCACGGAACTCGGCGGCTCGAAATCCGCGTGCTCCGCACGGAGTACCGCCGCGGCGACGTCCATGATCTCTGACGGCGTCCGGTAGTTGACCGCGAGACGGGTGTGCTCCCAGCGGTCCTCGACATAGGGGTGGAGGATCTCCGACCAGGAGCCGACCCCCGCCGCCTCGGCCGTCTGCGCCGGGTCCCCGACCAGCGTCATCGACCGCGTCGGGCTGCGCCGCATCAGCAGCCGCCACGCCATCGGGGACAGCTCCTGCGCCTCGTCGACGATGATGTGCCCGAACGCCCAGGTCCGGTCGGCCGCGGCCCGTTCGGCGGCACTGCGGTGGTCGTCCTCCTCGTGGCGCTCGGCCATCCGCTCGGCGTCGATGATGTCGTGCGCCGACAGGACCTCCGCGTCCTCGGCGTCGATGTCCTCGAATTCGTACGTCCTGGACGCGTAGGAGACGTCGAGCACGCCCTGTGCGTAGGCGACCTGCCGGTCCCTTTCCTGCTCGGCGGCGGCGCGGGTCATGCGGTCGTCCTCGCCGAGGAGTTCGGCTGCCTCGTCGAGGAGGGGGACGTCGGAGGTCGTCCAGGCCCGGGTCACCGTACGGCGTACCGCCTCCGCGTCCGCCACGGTGAGGTACGCGTCGGGCTCGGCGAGGAAGTCCGCGACGAGACGCCGCGGGGTGACGCGCGGCCACAGCTGGTCGATCGCGGCCCAGACCTCGGGGTTCTCGGCGAGGTCGTCGCGGATCTGCGTGATGTCGCTGGGGTCGAGCAGATTCGTGCCGTCGAAGGGGTCCGTGCCGATCCGTTCGGCCACCATGTCGGTGAGGGTGTTGAAGATGTGGCCCTCGAAGTGTTCGCGGGCCACGTTGTGCGGCAGCCGCGCCTCACGGGTGCGGTCGCGCGCGACGCCCACGAGACCGGCGTCGAGCATCAGGATGTCCCGGTCGTGCTCGATGGCGATCACCGGGTCGGGCAGCGCCTGCCGGTCGCGTACGACGGCGGCGAGGACGTCGGCCATGTCGGCGCGGCCCTTCACGGCGGCGGCCCCGGGAGTGTCGGAGGCGGTCGCCCGTACGCCGGGGAACAGTTCACCGACGGTCGCCAGCAGGACGCCCGTCTCGCCGAGCGAGGGCAGCACCTCGCCGATGTAGCCGAGGAAGGCGGGGTTCGGGCCGACGATGAGGACGGCCCGCTTGGCGAGCAGCTCCCGGTGTTCGTAGAGGAGGTACGCCGCCCGGTGCAGCGCGACGGCCGTCTTGCCGGTGCCGGGGCCGCCCTCCACGACGAGGATGCCGCGGTGCGGGGCGCGGATGATGCGGTCCTGCTCGGCCTGGATGGTCTGCACGATGTCGCTCATACGGCCGGTGCGCGCGGAGTTGAGCGCGGAGAGCAGTACGGCGTCGCCGGTCGGGTCCTCGTGGCCCGTGCGCAGCCGGTCCCCCAGGTCGAGGATCTCGTCGTGCAGCGCGGTGACGGTACGTCCCTCGGTGGTGATGTGCCGGCGGCGGCGCAGGCCCATGGGGGTGTGGCCGGTGGCGAGGTAGAAGGGGCGGGCGACCGGGGCCCGCCAGTCGATCAGGATCGGGGTGTGTTCGGCGTTGTCGGCGCGGATGCCGATGCGACCGATGTGGTGGGTGGGCCCGGAGGAGCCGGCGGAGTGGCCTGAGAGGTCGGAGAGGTCCGAGAGGTCCGAGAGGTCGATTCGGCCGAAGCAGAGCGAGCCGTCCACCGCGTTCAGCGCGGCGAGCAGGCCGGAGCGCTCGGCGACGAGGACGTCCCGTTCGAGGCGGGCCTGCATGGGGGTGCTGCCCTGTGCGAGGGCGTCGGTCACCGCGGCCTCGGTGCCGCCGCGCAGCGCGTCGACCCGCGCGTACAGGCCGTCGATGAATTCCTGCTCGCGGCGCAATTCATCGTCCGGCAATCCATTGGTCGTGTTCGAGGTCCTGTTTGACAATTCCGCTCCCGGCCGGATATACTGTGCACAGTGAACTTCTCCGTGACTTCTTTTATGCAAGTCGCGAACCATTCAATATACGCAGAGAAATCCCCCGCAGGCAATTGCCTGCGGGGGATTTCTCTATTCCGTCGGCCGGAGTCCGTCGGCGCCCCTCAGAGCACGTCCGCCAGTTCCTCCAGGAGCCGCCGCTTGGGGCGGGCGCCCACCATCGACTTCACCGGCAGGCCGCCGCGGAACACGATGAGCGTGGGCATCGACAGCACCCCGTACGCGTTCGTGGTCTCCGGGTTCGTGTCCACGTCCAGCTGCACCACCTTGAGGCGGTCGCCCTCCTCGGCGGCGACCGCGCTCAGCACCGGCGCGATCTGCCGGCACGGCGGGCACCAGTCCGCGGTGAACTCCACCAGCACCGGCAGCTCCGCCCCGATCACCTCCGCCTCGAAGCTGTCGTCCGTCACCTCGGCCACACCCACTGCCTTGATCAACCCGTCCGCCCTCCCAGTTCGCACACGGGTTCCGGACCGCCCGGAACCGCCGCCTCGGACGCCAGCTCGTCCATGGCCCGCTCGGCGCGCGCCAACTGCCCGCCGACCTGATCGCGTACCGACCGCAGCTCACCGATCAGCTCGTCGAGCTCGCCCAGCTTGCGCCGGTACACCGCGAGCGAGGCCGGACAGGCGTCGCCCTCCGGGTGACCGGCCCGCAGACACTCCACGAAGGGCCGCGTCTCCTCCAGGTCGAACCCGAAGTCCTGCAGCGTCCTGATCTGCCGCAGCAGCTTCAGATCGCCCTCGTCGTACGCGCGGTAGCCGTTGCTCCCGCGCCGCGCGGGCAGCAGCCCCCGCGACTCGTAGTACCTGAGCGTGCGCGTGGTGGTCCCGGCCCGCTCCGCCAGCTCGCCGATTCGCATGCCGCGACGGTAATCCTTGACGCCCACGTCAAGGCAAGAAGCCCAGGTCAGGAGTGAGGCAGGCGGGGCCGTGCGGGTCGACCCGGATGAAGGCCTGGACGCCGTAGCCGAGGTGCGGCGGCGACACAGGGGCGCCGTAGCCGGTGACGGCACCGGCCGACTCCAGCCGCCGGACGCGTTCGGCGACGGCCGCCGGGGACAGCCGGACCCGGCGGCCCAGCTCGCTGAGCCTGATCCGGCCAGGGACAGCGCGCGTGCCACACGCCTCGGGTTCACCTTCGGCGACATCCGAACCTGGCTGCCCCACGCCGTGACCGAAACCCTCCACCGACCGCCCTGCACCTGCGGCCCGGTGGGGGTCACCCGCACCGTTCCCCGCGCCCCTGAAAGCGGGGCTGCGCCCCATCAGGGGCGCGGGGAACGACGCAGTCTTTCGTCTTCAGGGGCGCGGGGAACTGCGCGGCCCGCCCCCACCGGCCCGCACCCGTACGCGCAGCCGCACCCCTCCGTCGCGCCAAAAAGCCGTCGGCGGCCGGCCAGGTGGGGGGTACCTGGGCGGGCCGCCGACGGCCGGGGAGGGGAATGGCTTGGTGCGGGCAGCGGAGCGCTACGCCTTCGCCAGCTCCTTGTCGCCCGCCTCAGGCTGATCCGGCACACCGGCGGAGCCGTCCGCAGGACCCCCGTGGCCGTCGTCCAGCAACGTCGTCTCGTCGAACGGAATCCGCCCCGCGAGCACCTCGTCCACCCGGGGCCGGTCGATCTCCTTGGTCCACGTACCGATCAGGACCGTCGCCACCGCGTTGCCCGCGAAGTTCGTCAGAGCGCGCGCCTCGCTCATGAAGCGGTCGATGCCGACGATCAGGCCGATGCCGTCCACCAGCGCCGGCTTGTGGGAGGAGAGACCGCCCGCCAGGGTGGCCAGACCCGCGCCAGTGACACCCGCCGCGCCCTTGGAGGCGACCAGCAGGAACAGGAGCAGCGGGATCTGCTCGCTGATCGCCATCGGCGTACCCATGGCGTCGGCGATGAACAGCGAGGCCATGGTCATGTAGATCATGGTGCCGTCGAGGTTGAAGGAGTAGCCGGTCGGAACGGTGATGCCGACCACCGGCTTGCTGACCCCCAGGTGCTCCATCTTCGCGATGAGCCGCGGCAGCGCGGACTCGGAGGAGGAGGTGGAGAGGATGAGCAGGAACTCCCGGCCCAGGTACTTGAGCAGCAGGAAGATGTTGAGGCCCGCGACCACCCGAAGCAGCGTGCCGAGCACGATGAAGACGAAGAGGAAACAGGTGACGTAGAAGCCGAGCATCAGGACGGCGAGGCTCTTGAGGGCGTCCACACCCGCCGAGCCGGTGACCGCCGCGATCGCGCCGAACGCACCGATGGGCGCCGCCCACATCACCATGGCGAGGATGCGGAAGACCAGGCGCTGGATGTGCTCGATGCCGCGCAGGATCGGCGCACCGGAGGAGCCCATGGCCTGCAGCGCGAAGCCGGTGAGCAGCGCGACGAGCAGGGTCTGGAGGACCTCGCCGCCGGTGAACGCGGAGACGATCGTCGTGGGAATGATCCCGAGCAGGAACTCCTCGGTGTTCTTGGCCTCGACGACCTGTCCCTGGCCGGCGTCCTTGATCGCGTCGGTCACCGCGAGGCCCGTCCCGGGCTCCAGGATGTTGCCGACGACCAGGCCGATGGCGAGCGCGACGAACGACATGACCACGAAGTAGCCGAGCGCGATGCCGCCCACCGCGCCGACCTTGGCGGCCTTGCGCACCGAGCCGATGCCCAGGACGATCGTGCAGAAGATGATCGGCGAGATCATCATCTTGATCAGGTTCACGAAGCCGGTACCGATCGGCTTCAGCTTCACCGCGAAATCGGGGGCGATCAGACCCACCGCGATACCGGCGGCCACGGCGATGATCACCGCGATGTACAGATAGTGCGTGCGGTCCCGCTTGGCTGCGGGAGCGGCAGGTGCCGTATCGGGTGTGCTGGTCACGGCTGCCCTCCTTGACGACGTCGTCGGCATCATCCGGCGTGCGGCTCACGTCCGGGGGTTGTCGGTGACTATCTCCCGGCGTGTGAGGGCGGTCACCCTTCCGTTCATTTCGTTCACACATTTCCTGGCGGGCACACTGTTGCCATGCGCCTCCCCAGAGCCCCACGTCCTCGCAGCCTGGCCGGGCAGCTCTTCGCCATGCAGGCCGTGCTCGTCGCCGTCGTGGTCGCGGGCTGCGCGCTCTTCACGTACATCAGCGACCGCAGCCAGGCCGAGGACGCGGCGGGCCGCCAGGCGATGGGGGTGGCCCGTTCGGTCGCGGACTCCCCTTCGGTACGGGAGGCCGTCCGTACGGAGGACCCGACGAGGACGCTCCAGCCGTACGCGCTGGCGGTGCAGCGGCACGCGCAGGTCGACTTCGTCACGATCATGAATCCCGAGGGCATCCGCTGGACCCACCCCAACGAGGAGCTGATCGGCAAGCACTTCCTGGGGCACACGGACCGTGCGCTGCTGGGCCAGTCCTTCACCGAGACGTACACGGGGACGCTCGGCGAGTCCGTGCGGGCGGTCACGCCGATCCGTGACGGGGTGGGCGACGACGACAGGATCGTCGGTCTGGTCAGTGCGGGGATCAAGGTCGACGAGATCAGCGCGCGGGTCGAGGGCCAGGTCAAGGCCTTGTTCGGGGTGGCCGCCGCGGCGCTGGCGCTGGGCGCCATCGGTACGTACGTCATAAACGCCCGGCTGCGGCGCTCCACCCACGGGATGAACGCGGCCGAGCTGAGCCGGATGCACGACTACCACGAGGCCGCGCTGCACGCGGTGCGCGAGGGGCTGCTGATGCTGGACGGGCAGTACCGGGTGGCGCTGATCAACGACGGCGGGCGCGAGCTGCTGGGGGTGGGCGGTGACGTGGTGGGCCACTCGGTGGCGGAGCTGGAACTGCCCGCTCCGCTGACGGGGGCGCTGCTGTCGGGCGAGCCGCGGGTGGACGAGGTGTATCTCACGGAGTCGCGGGTGCTCGTCATGAACACCTCGCCGGTGTCGGGCGGTGAGCGCCGGGGCACGGTCGTGACCCTGCGCGATGTCACCGAGCTGCAGTCCCTGATGGGTGAGCTGGACTCCGAGCGGGGCTTCACGACGGCGTTGCGCTCGCAGGCGCACGAGGCGGCGAACCGGCTCCACACCGTCGTCTCGCTGATCGAGCTGGGGCGGGCCGAGGAGGCGGTCGACTTCGCCACGGCCGAGCTGGAGCTGGCGCAGGCCCTGACCGACCAGGTCGTGGCGGCGGTCAGCGAGCCGGTGCTCGCCGCGCTGCTGCTGGGCAAGACGGCCCAGGCGAACGAGCGCGGTGTGGAACTGGTCGTCTCCGAGGACAGCAGCATCGACGACGGTCTGCTCCCGGCCTCCCTCACCGCCCGTGACCTGGTGACGGTCCTGGGCAATCTGATCGACAACGCCGTGGACGCGGCGCAGGGCTCGGTGGGCGCCCGGGTCACCGTCACCGCGCTCGCGGACACGACGGGCCTCGTCCTGCGGGTCACCGACACCGGGGCGGGGGTGGACCCGGCGCACGCGGAGGAGGTCTTCCAGCGCGGCTGGTCCACGAAGCCGTCGGGCCCCGGCGGACGCGGGCTGGGCCTGGCCCTGGTCCGCCAGGCGGTGTCCCGCCACGACGGCACCCTGACGGTGACGCAGGCCCCAGGAGGCGGCGCATCCTTCGAGGCCCGCCTCCCCCTACCACCCCACCCCCCGGAAGGGCCACGAGAAACGCCGCACCCAGAACCCGACGCCACCCCCCTCCGCCCCAAAGGGGCGCGGGGAACTGCTCGGCCAACCCCCACCGACCCGCACCCCGAACCCAACCCCGACCCCCTCCACCCCCCAGGGGCGCGGAGAACTGCGCGACCAACCACCACCGACCCGCACCCGAAAACCGACCCCGCCTCCGAATCAGCGGCCGGCGCCGGCGCCGACGCGAAGACCCAAGCCCCGCCCACGCAACACGGAGGCACCCCATGAGCACGCCCTCCCCCGGCCAGGACATCCGCGTCCTGGTAGTAGAGGACGACCCCGTCGCGGCGGACGCGCACGTCCTGTACGTGGGCCGCGTGCCCGGATTCGTCGCCGTCGGCAAGGCCCACACCGGCGCGGAGGCGAGACGCGCGCTGGACCGCACACCCGTGGACCTCCTCCTCCTCGACCTCCACCTCCCGGACGTGCACGGCCTGCAACTGGCCCGCTCGCTGCGCGCCGCCGGCTACCACGCGGACGTGATCGCGGTGACGTCCGCGCGCGACCTCACGGTCGTACGGGAGGGCGTGTCACTCGGGGTCGTGCAGTACGTACTGAAGCCGTTCACCTTCGCCACCCTCCGCGACCGCCTCATCCGCTACGCCGAGTTCCACGCCGCCGCCGGCGAGGCCAGCGGTCAGGACGAGGTCGACCGGGCCCTCGCCACGCTCAGGGCGCCGGGTCCTGCCGCCCTGCCGAAGGGGCTGAGCGCGCCCACCCTGGAGAAGGTCACGCGCGCGCTGCGCGACCACGCGGAGGGGCTGACCGCGACGGGCGTCGCGGAGGCCGTCGGCATCTCGCGGATCACGGCCCGGCGGTATCTGGAGCATCTGGTGGACGCGGGACGCGCCGGGCGGAGCCCGCAGTACGGACAGGTGGGCCGGCCCGAGCTGCAGTACCGGTGGGTGAAGGGGTAACCGGTTCAGGGGGTCGAACAATCGGGCCATATGCGGGACTACGCGGAGCTACGGGACACCTACGGGCCGCGACCGGGCGCGAATGGACGCGATGAGACACGACCGTAACGGAGCAGTCGCGCAAGGTCATTGACCTGACGCGACCACTCCTCTTACGTTCGGGCCATCGAACAACGGCCACAAAGACGTCGGCCGGCAGGAGGTCGTACCCGTGCGCCCCACCCCCACTCCGTTCCTTCTCGCGACCCTGCTCGCCGCCTCCGCACTCACCGCCTGCGGCTCCGGCAGCGATCCGGACACCGTGGAGATCTCCTACAAACAGTCGACGGACAACTCCGTGCGTGTCATGGACACGTATCTCGCGGACATCAAGACGGAGTTCGAGAAGGCCAACCCGGGCAAGGAGGTCAAGCTCGTCCCGATCAAGGCCCCGGACTCGGAGTACTACACGAAGCTCCAGCAGATGCTCCGCTCCCCCAAGACCGCGCCCGACCTGGTCTACGAGGACACCTTCCTCATCAACTCCGACATCACGAGCGGCTACCTCAAGCCCCTGGACCCGTACCTCGACAAGTGGGACGACTGGGGCCAGTTCATCGACACGGCGAAGTCGGCGGCGCAGGCGGAGGACGGGAAGACGTACGGCGTCCCGGACGGCACGGACACCCGGGGCCTCTGGTTCGACAAGGGCATCTTCGCGAAGGCGGGCCTGCCCGCCGACTGGCAGCCGAAGACCTGGGACGACATCCTCGACGCGGCCCGCACGATCAAGGAGAAGGTCCCGGACGTCACGCCCATGAACGTGTACACGGGCAAGCCCGCGGGCGAGGCGGCCACCATGCAGGGCTTCGAGATGCTCCTGTACGGGACGGCCACCGGCGCCACCGAGAGCCCGCTGTACGACACGGCGTCCAAGAAGTGGATCACCGGCAGCCAGGGGTTCAAGGACTCGCTGCAGTTCGTCGAGACGGTCTTCAAGGAGAAGCTGGGCCCGGACGTCTCGGACGCCCTCGACCCGAACTTCGCGACCAGTGTCCGCGGTGAACTCCTCCCCGAGGGCAAGCTCGGCATCAACCTCGACGGCTCCTGGCTCCCGCAGGACTGGCTGAAGGGCAGCGGCCACGAGTGGCCGGAGTGGTCGAAGAAGCTGGGCCTCGCCTACATGCCCACGCAGGCCGGCCAGTCGCCCGGCAAGGTGAGCATGTCGGGCGGCTGGACCTGGGCCGTGCCGAGCAAGGCGGCCAACCCCGACCTGGCCTTCGAGTTCATCAAGACCATGCAGACGAAGGCGAACGCCCAGAAGTGGTACATCGCCAACTCCGGTATCGCGGTGCGCACGGACGTGGCCGAGGACCCGGCGTACGTGAAGGCGCAGCCCGGCATCGACTTCTTCACCGGTCTGGTGGCGAACACGCACTACCGCCCGGCCTACCCCGCGTACCCGAAGGTCTCCACGGCCATCCAGGAGGCGATGGAGGGCGTGACGACGGGCGACAGCTCGGTCGCGGAGGCGGCCAAGGGCTACGACGAGGAACTGAAGTCGGTCACGGACAACCAGGTCATCAAGAAGTGAGCACAGTGTGGTCGTAAGTCAGCGGGGAGCCGGTCCCGGTGAGCGCACGGTGGTCGTCAAGGAGGGCGGGAACACCCGCGCTCCGCGGCTTCGCACCCTCACCCGGGCCCTCCCCGTCACCCCCGCCCTCGTCATCCTCGTCCTGTTCCTGGCCGGGCCGATCGCGTACTGCGCCTACATCGCCTTCACCGATCTGCAGCTCACCGGCCAGGCCGAGTCGTCCTTCACCGGGTTCGACAACTTCCGTACGGCCTTCAAGGACGACGCGTTCCTCAACGCCGTATGGCTGACGCTCGTCTTCACGTTCCTCAGCTCGATCGTCGGCCAGAACACGCTGGGCCTGGCCCTGGCCGCGCTGATGCAGCGCGCGTCGAAGCCGGTCCGTACGCTCACCGGCGGGATCGTCGTCACGGCCTGGGTGCTCCCCGAGGTCGTGGCCGGCTTCCTCCTGTACGCCTTCTTCCGCCGCGAGGGCACGCTGAACGCGATCCTCGACTGGCTGCATCTGCCGTCCCAGAACTGGCTGTTCACGCTGCCGATCCTGGCGGTGTCGTTCGCGAACGTGTGGCGCGGCACGGCCTTCTCGATGCTGGTCTACTCGGCCGCCCTGAACGAGATCCCCAAGGAGATCACCGAGGCGGCGGAGGTGGACGGCGCGGGCGGCTGGCGCCGGATGTGGCACATCACGCTGCCCATGATCCGCCGGTCCATCGGCACGAACCTGATGCTCAACACCCTGCAGACCCTGTCGGTGTTCGGGCTGATCTGGGTGATGACGAGGGGCGGCCCGGGAAACCGCAGCCAGACCCTCCCGCTCTTCATGTACGAGCAGGCCTTCCAGAAGAGCATGATCGGCTACGGGACCGCCGTCGCCCTCCTCCTGCTGGTGGTCGGCTCGCTTTTCTCCCTGGTCTATATGCGCCTGCTGCGGACGGAGGTCTGAGATGGCCGCGCGTACGACTCTCCACTCCCGGCGGGCCAACCGCCGTTACGCGGCCGACGCGAGTCTCCTGTTCGTGGCGGCGGCCTTCGTGCTGCCGCTGGCCTGGGTGGTCCTGTCCGCCCTGGACCCGCACGCCGGGCTGAAGGTGAAGCTGCCGGACGGGGTGACGCTCGACAACTTCGACGCGGTCCTGAAGCCGGACATCACCTACACGCCGATGCTCAACAGCCTGATCCTGTGCGGCTTCGCGACGCTGCTGACGGTGGTCTGCGCGGCGCTGGCCGCGTATCCGCTCTCGCGGTTCCGGTCCCGGCTGAACCGCCCGTTCCTCCTCACGATCATCTTCGCGACGAGTCTGCCGATCACGGCGATCATGGTTCCGGTGTACGCGCTGTTCGTGCAGGTGAACCTGATCGACACCATGCAGGGCACGATCCTCTTCTTCACCGCGTCCCAACTGCCGTTCGCCATCTGGCTGATGAAGAACTTCATGGACGGCGTGCCGAAGGAGCTGGAGGAGGCGGCCTGGACGGACGGGGCGTCGTCGTTCCAGTCGCTGCTGCGGGTCGTGCTGCCGCTGATGGGCCCGGGGATCGCGGTGGTGACCGTCTTCTCGTTCGTGGCCATGTGGGGGAACTTCTTCGTCCCCTTCATGCTGCTGCTCTCGCCGGAGCAGATGCCGGCGTCGGTGAGCATCAACGACTTCTTCGGCAACCGCGGCACGGTGGTCTACGGACAGCTGGCCGCGTTCTCGATCATCTACTCGACGCCGGTGATCCTGCTGTACGTGCTGGTGGCGCGGAAGCTGGGCGGGGGGTTCGCGCTGGGCGGGGCGGTCAAGGGATGACCGCCCCGCCCAGGACAGGGGTTCCTACGGGGTCAGCTGGTCGTGACGGCCGTGTCGTCGACGACGAAGCTGGTCTGCAGTGAGGTGTCCTCCACGCCGCTGAACTTCAGGGCGACGGTGGAACCCGCGTAGGAGGACAGGTCGAAGGTCTTCTGGACGTACCCCGTGGCCTTGTTGAGGTTGGAGTAGGTGGCCAGGGTGGTCGAGCCCGCGGTGACGGTGAGCTTGTCGTAGGCGGTGCTCGTGGACGTCTCCGCGGTGTCGATGTGCAGCCAGAAGGTGAAGCTGGCCTTGCAGCCGGCGGGGATGGTCACCGACTGGGACAGCGTGTCGGTGTGCGTGGACCCGTACCCGTCGAGCCACGCCTTGTACGAGCCGCCGTGGGCCGCCTGGTCGGTGTCGCTGGTGATGACACCGCTGGTCGCGGTCCAGGTGGTGTTGCCCGACTCGAAGCCCGCGTTGCCGAGCAGCTGCGCCGAGGTGCAGGTGCCGCCGCCGGTGGAACTGACGGTCCAGGTGAAGGACGCCGTGCCGGTCGCGCCGGTGCTGTCGGTGACGGTGACCGTGGTGCTGTAACTACCGGCGGCCGTGGGCGTCCCGGTGATCGCGCCGGTGGAGGAGCTGATCGACAGGCCGGTGGGCAGGCCGGTGGCCGCGTAGGTCAGCGAGCCGCTGTTGCTGCTGCTGGCCGAGATCTGCAGGCTGACCGCGGTGCCGACGACGGAGGACTGGCTGCCCGGGTTGGTGACGGTGACGCCGCCGGTCGGCGGGGTGACATGGCTGCCCACGTTGATCCCGGCGAAGGCGTTCGCGACGCCCGCGTACTGCGTGGAGCTCGCCCCGTACAGGGAGGTCGCCGCGTTCAGGGCGGCGGTGCGGGCGCCCGCGTAGTTCGTCGTCGACGTCATGTACGTCGTCAGCGCCTTGTACCAGATCTGCAGGGCGGCGGCGCGGCCGATGCCCGCGACGGCGACACCGTCGGAGGTCGGGCTGTTGTAGGAGACGCCGTTGATGACCTTGCTGCCGCTGCCCTCGGAGAGCAGGTAGAACATGTGGTTCGCGGGGCCCGAGGAGTAGTGGACGTCGAGGTTGCCGATGCCGGAGTACCAGCTGTCGGAGGAGCCGCCGTCCTTGTCGGGCTCGTCCATGTAGCGCAGCGGGCTGCCGTCGCCGTTGATGTCGATCTCTTCGCCGATGAGGTAGTCGCCGACGTCGTTGGAGTTGGCGGCGTAGAACTCGACGCCGGTGCCGAAGATGTCGGAGGTCGCCTCGTTCAACCCGCCGGACTCACCGGTGTAGTTGAGGTTCGCGGTGTTGGAGGTGACACCGTGGCTCATCTCGTGGCCGGCCACGTCGAGCGAGGTCAGCGCGTGGGTGCCGCCCGAGCCGTCGCCGTACGTCATGCAGAAGCAGTCGTCGTCCCAGAAGGCGTTGACGTACGCCGAGCTGTAGTGGACGCGGGAGTAGGCGGCGACACCGTCGTTCTTGATGCCGCTGCGCCCGAACGTGTTCTTGTAGAAGTCCCAGGTCGTCTGGGCGCCGTAGGCGGCGTCCACGCCGGCGGTCTGGGTGTTGGAGCCCGATCCGGTGCCCCACACGTCGTCCGCGTCGGTCATCAGGGTGCCGGTGCCCGAGGTGCCGTTGTTGAGCGAGTACGTCTTGTGGCCGCCGCGGGTGGTGTCGTACAGCTGGTACGTCGAACCGGACAGCGTGGTGTTCAGCGTGACCGTGCCGCTGTACTGGCTGTTGCCGGTGCCGGTCTTGACGTCCTGGAACTCGTGGAGCTTCGCCCCCGTGCCCGCGTCGGTGATGACGTGCAGCCTGCTGGGGGTGCCGTCGTCCTGGAGGCCGCCGACGACCGTCTCCCAGGCGAGCTTGGGGGTGCCGTCGCCCGCCCAGATCACCTTGCGGGCGCTGTCGGCGGTGGGCTTTTGCGCGTCGAGCGCCCTGGCCGCCTTGAGGGCCTTGGTCTCGGCCGCCGCCTTGGTGTAGGTCGCGGTGGTGGAGGAGACCTTGAGGGTGCGCTTCCCGGCGAAGGTGGTGCTCACCGTTCCCTTGGCCACGGAGGCGGGCGGGGTGTGCACGACGAGGTCGCCGCCGAGGACGGGGAGCCCGGCGTAGGTGCGCTCGTAGCGGGTGTGGAGCGTGCCGTCGTTGTCCTTGACGACGTCCTTGACGAGCAGCTTCTCCTTGGCGCCGAGGCCCAGGGAGTCGGCCGTCGTGCCGGTCTTCTTCGCCGCGCTCCTGATCAGCGCGGTGTGCTGGGCCGGGGTCAGCTCGGCCGTGAGGCCTCCGCTGCGCACGGGGCTGGGGTGGGGGGCGGCGGGCTCGGCGGCTGCGGGGACCGTCTGTACGCCGACGGCGAGGAGGGCTGCGGTGGCCACCAGGGCTCCGGCTGCGGCCGCCTGGCGGGGGATTCGTCTCACTCGTACTCCTACTGCGACGGCCGCGGATCGGCGGCCGGTGACAGCCCGGACAGACGGGATGTGCTGCCCGGGACGAGCTGAGCAGGGGGTGCGGGACCGTCACCGCGGGCAGGCTGTGGGGGAAACCGGGCCGTGGCTGGGGGAAGGATGGCACCGTTGACCTATACATGTCAGTCCCCGGCGGATGATCCGAGGGTTATCCCTCTGTGACCCTCAGTGGGCCTGTGCGGGGCCTGTGCTGCCGCTGTGCCCCCGTACGACCCCACACGCCCGCCGCATCGGACGGATGCCCGAAAGGGCAGCCTCCGTCACCCCTCGCTCTTCCCCGACGCCTCTTCCCGTCCGCCGTCGCCGGCCCGACAATCGGCTCGGAGAAAACCCAGAGGAACGTGATGCACGGACAGGACCGCTCGCAAGCAGCCGAAGTGGGCAACAGCGCGGGTCACGCGCGACGCGGGGCCCCACGGCCGGGACCGGCGCACCGGTCGGCGGCCCTGCTGGCCGCCGGACGCCCGTCGGCCGACGCCCTGCGGTCGGTGCAGCGCTCCGCGGGCAACGCCGCCGCCGCGGCGTCCATGGCCGCACTGCCCGTCCAGCGCGCCAGCGCCTATGTCGCGACCGGCAGCAGGGAATCCCAGACACTCGCGGACAAGCTCAAGGAACGCCACGGGCTGAGCACGGACCCGAAGAGCGTCAAACCCGGCGAGATCCTCTGGATCATCGGACACGGTTCGGAGATCGGCGACGGCACCGCGTCGGCGAACGAGGTCCGCCGGGCCGGATTCCGTCCGGGCGGTGGCAGAGAAGTGCGGCTGGTGGTCTGCAACGCCGGGCGCCGGCCGGTGGACGCCCACGCCGCGCCCGCCCAGAACATCGCGAACATCCTGCGGACCCCGGTGCACGGCTCCACGGCCATGGTCATGCACGTCAACGGCGGCGACAGCGACATCATCGAGGGCAAGTTCCGCAAGTTCATGCCTCAGAACCCCGTCGAGGACATCACCAGTCGCATGAGTCACCTGTCGACGAGAGACGCCGGCCCGACGGACGAGCTCACCAGCAGGATGGGGCAGTTGACCCTGGACGCGGACGGGTGGAGCTCCCACAACGGCGCGGGCGGCTCCTCCAGCCTGCGCGGGGACGGCGTGGACGCCGCCATCAGAGGCATGCGCCACCTGTCCGTGCGGGACCGGGACTCCGACTCCGGCGGAGGATGACGCCCCCTGCGGCGCCCTCCCCCGGGCGCCGTACGCACCGAACGGTTCGCGCCGTGCGTTTGCGCTCCCCCACCGGTGCACCGCACGCGCCGGGCGGTACCAGGACGGGCGGCACCCGCCGTTCCCCGCCCGGCGTCGCACCCGCCGGAAGCGCACGCTCCGCCACCGCGGCTTGCTTCCCGCATATGCCCTTCGACGCTGCTCATGGCGCGTGCCGCGGCGGCCCGGCGGCCGGACACCACCGCTGACCGCCCGCGCCGTCGCCGCGGTTCCGGCACATCGGCCTATGCACGCGTTCACTGGACAACTGTCCGAAATAGTAGGTTCACACAATCCGTGAGCCTGGCCGAACAGACCGTAGTCACCGCAGCCCCGCGGCCATACGTTGTGCCCGTGCACCAACAGTCGGCCCCGCAGCCCACCCCGCCCTTCGACGCCCCGGCCGCCCGGAAACTGCGTATCGCCCTCGGCATGGGTCCCGAACATGTCGCCTACGGGATACGGACCTCGTTCGGACTGCCCCATGTGACACCCGACCTGGTCGACGCCTGGGAGCGAGGCCTGGCCAGCCCCGGCAACGGTGAACTGACAGCCCTCGCGGGCGTGTTGTGGTGCTCGCCGGGCGAACTCATCGGCGCGCCGAGGACGTTGCGCGAGCACCGGATCGCACGCGGCCTGCCCGCCGAGGACGTCGCGCGCTCCGTGGGGCTCGAACTCCTCGCGTACGTACGGATGGAGGAGGCGGACGAATGGCGCGGCAGCGAACGCCAGTCGGCGGCGCTCGCCCAGGTGCTGGACCTCTCGCTCGCCGACCTCGTCACGGTCACCGGCCGTGAGCCGAAACTGGCGATGATGCTGCGCGGCGCGGTGACGACCCGCTGGCAGGCGTACGTCCGCCCGGTGGGCAAACTGCTGACGCTGGAACGGCGGATCGTCGGGCACGCGCTGCGGGCCCTGCACACCGAGTACCAGGGCCGGATGGTGCCGACCCTGAGCTGGGGCGGCGGCGCGGCGGCGGCCGAGGCCGACGACGCGGGCCGGGACTTCCTGGACCGGATCGTCGACCGCTTCTGGTCGACGATCCGCCACGACGCCGAGAGGTACAGCGACGGGTGAGGCCCGCTGCCGGCCGGAGGGAAGCCGGCCGTCGGCTAGAAGACCGACTCCGCCTCGTCCATGCGGTCCTTCGGGACCGTCTTCAGTTCCGTGACCGCCTCGGCCAGGGGGACCATCACGACGTCCGTGCCGCGCAGCGCGGTCATCCGGCCGAACTCGCCGCGGTGCGCCGCCTCCACCGCGTGCCAGCCGAAGCGCGTGGCGAGCACCCGGTCGTACGCGGTCGGCGTGCCGCCGCGCTGGATGTGGCCGAGGATGACCGGCTTGGCCTCCTTGCCGAGGCGGCGCTCCAGCTCGTACGCCAGTGCCGTGCCGATGCCCTGGAAGCGCTCGTGACCGAACTGGTCGATCTCGCCGTGGCCGTAGTCCATGCTGCCCGCGGCGGGGTGCGCGCCCTCGGCCACGCAGATGACCGCGAACTTCTTGCCGCGCGCGAAGCGCTCCTCGACCATCTTGATGAGGTCGGCCGGGTCGAAGGGGCGCTCGGGCAGGCAGATGCCGTGGGCGCCGGCGGCCATGCCGGACTCCAGGGCGATCCAGCCGGCGTGGCGGCCCATGACCTCGACGACCATCACCCGCTGGTGGGACTCGGCGGTCGTCTTGAGGCGGTCCATCGCCTCCGTGGCGACCCCGACGGCGGTGTCGAAGCCGAAGGTGCGGTCCGTCGACGAGATGTCGTTGTCGATCGTCTTGGGGACGCCGACGACGGGCAGGCCCGCGTCCGACAGCATCCGCGCCGCGGTCAGCGTGCCCTCGCCGCCGATCGGGATGAGTACGTCGATACCGAACTCGCGCGCCATGTCCTGCGCGTTCTCGCAGGCCTCGCGGAGGCGGTCGCGCTGGAGCCGGGAGGAGCCGAGGATGGTGCCGCCGCGGGCGAGGATGCCGCTGACGGCGTCCAGGTCGAGGGAGCGGTAGCGGCCTTCGAGCAGTCCCGCGTAGCCGTCCTCGAAACCGACGACCTCGGCGTCGTAGTTGGTGACGGCTCGGTGCACGACCGACCGGATGACGGCGTTCAGTCCCGGACAGTCGCCGCCTGCGGTAAGAACTCCGATACGCATCGTGCTGTGTCTCCTGCTCGCTGTGGGGCCGTGTCTCCTGGGGTGCCTGAGAGCCAGTCCGATTGTTTCATGGGCCACAGGGGGCCGCTGTCCGCACCCTTCGCGCCCCCGTGACAGCCGGCACGCCCCTCTCACGCCCCCGTCAAGCCCCCGTCAAGCCCCCCGAGCCTCTCCCCCGCCCCTCCGGAGCGCCTGTCCGCCCTTGGACTGACGGGCGCCTTAGCCATGTCCGGAGGTATTGTCAAGAGGGCTCAGCCGGACGATACCGGCTGCGTTTTTACCGCTACCGGAGGAAACGGAGAGCACGTGACGCGCAGCGTGTACGTGACCGGGATCGACCGAGGTGACGGCCGCCAGGTCATCGAGCTGGGAGTCATGGAACTCCTGACCCGCCAGGTGGACCGGGTGGGGGTGTTCCGCCCCCTCGTCCACGACGGACCCGACCGGCTCTTCGAGTTGCTGCGCGCCCGTTACCGCCTCGCGCAGGACCCGGCGACGGTCTACGGCATGGACTACCACGAGGCGTCCGCGCTCCAGGCCGACCAGGGCACGGACGAACTGGTCTCGCAGCTCGTCGACCGTTTCCACGCGGTGGCCCGCGACTACGACGTGGTCCTCGTCCTCGGTACGGACTACGCCGACACCCAGTTCCCGGACGAGCTGGCGCTCAACGCCCGGCTGGCGAACGAGTTCGGCGCGTCCGTGATCCCCGTGGTGGGCGGCCGCAAGCAGACCGTGGAGTCGGTGCTCGCGGAGACCCGCAACGCGTTCCGCGCCTACGACGGCCTGGGCTGCGACGTCCTCGCGATGGTGGTGAACAGGGTCGCCCCCGCCGACCGCGGGGACATCCACGACCTGCTCGACAACCGCCTCCCCGTGCCCTGCTACGTCCTGCCGGACGAGCCCGCGCTCTCCGCGCCGACGGTCGCCCAGATCACCCACGCCCTCGGCGGCAAGGTGCTCCTCGGCGACGACGCGGGACTCGCCCGCGACGCCCTGAACTTCGTGTTCGGCGGCGCGATGCTGCCGAACTTCCTGGGCGCGCTGACCCCGGGCTGCATGGTCGTCACCCCTGGCGACCGCGCCGACCTCGTGGTGGGCGCCCTCGCCGCGCACAGCGCGGGCACCCCGCCGATAGCGGGCGTGGTGCTCACCCTGAACGAGCGCCCGAGCGATCTCGTCCTCACCCTGGCCGCCCGCCTCGCCCCCGGCACCCCGGTGGTGGCGGTCGAGACGGGATCCTTCCTCACGGCGTCCGAACTCTTCGCCATGGAGGGCAAGCTGAACGCGGCCACGCCCCGCAAGGCGGAGACGGCACTGGGCCTCTTCGAGCGGTACGTGGACACCGGCGACCTCCTCAAGCGCGTCTCGGCGCCCAGCAGCGGCCGTGTCACGCCGATGATGTTCGAGCACAAGCTCCTGGAGCAGGCCCGCTCCGACAAGCGGCGCGTCGTCCTGCCCGAGGGCACCGAGCCGCGCGTCCTGCACGCCGCCGAGGTGCTGCTGCGCCGCGGTGTCTGCGACCTCACCCTGCTCGGTCCCGTCGACCAGATCCGCAAGAAGGCCGCCGACCTCGGTATCGACCTCGGCGCCGCCCAGCTGATCGACCCGCAGACCTCCGGACTGCGCGACCGGTTCGCCGAGCGGTACGCCGAACTCCGTTCCCACAAGGGCGTGTCCGTCGAGCTGGCGTACGACGTCGTCTCGGACGTGAACTACTTCGGCACGCTGATGGTCCAGGAGGGCCTCGCCGACGGCATGGTCTCGGGGTCGGTGCACTCCACGGCGGCCACCATCCGCCCGGCCTTCGAGATCATCAAGACCAAGCCGGAGGCGTCGATCGTCTCCTCGGTCTTCTTCATGTGCCTCGCCGACAAGGTCCTCGTGTACGGCGACTGCGCGGTCAACCCCGACCCGGACGCGGAGCAGCTGGCCGACATCGCCATCCAGGCCGCCGCCACCGCCGAGCAGTTCGGTGTCGAGCCGCGGATCGCGATGCTCTCGTACTCGACCGGCACGTCCGGCTCGGGCGCGGACGTCGACAAGGTGCGCACGGCCACCGAGCTGGTCCGCTCGCGGCGAACCGATCTGAGCATCGAGGGACCGATCCAGTACGACGCGGCCGTCGAGCCGTCCGTCGCGGCGACCAAGCTGCCGGGGTCGAAGGTCGCCGGGCAGGCGTCCGTGCTGATCTTCCCGGACCTCAACACCGGCAACAACACGTACAAGGCCGTGCAGCGGTCGGCCGGCGCGATCGCCGTCGGGCCGGTCCTCCAGGGTCTGCGCAAGCCGGTCAACGACCTGTCCAGGGGCGCGCTCGTCGGGGACATCGTGAACACGGTCGCCATCACCGCGATCCAGGCGCAGGCGCAGCCCCCGGCCGCCCCGGCGCACGAGGCCCCCGCCCCCGACGCCACCCCCACCGCGCCCCCGACCCCGAAGGTTCCCGTCCAGTGAGCGCCACCCGCGTCCTCGTCCTCAACTCCGGTTCGTCCTCGGTGAAGTACCAGCTGCTCGACATGAGCGACGGCAGCCGGCTGGCCGCGGGGCTCGTCGAGCGCATCGGCGAGGAGACCTCCCGGCTCAAGCACTCCCCGCTGGCCACGGGCGGCGGGACCCGCGAGAGCGACGGGCCGATCGCCGACCACGAGGCCGCGCTGAAGGCCGTCGCCGGGGAGCTGTCCCGCGACGGACTCGGCCTGGACTCCCCCGAGCTGGCCGCGGTCGGCCACCGGGTGGTCCACGGCGGCCGGAAGTTCACGCAGCCGACCGTCGTCGACGACGCGGTCCTCGCCGAGATCGAGCGCCTCATCCCGGTGGCACCGCTGCACAACCCGGCCAACCTCACCGGCATCCGTACCGCACAGGCACTGCGCCCGGACCTCCCCCAGGTCGCCGTCTTCGACACGGCGTTCCACACGACGATGCCGGAGTCCGCGGCCCGCTACGCGATCGACGTGGAGACCGCCGACAAGCACCGCATCCGCCGGTACGGCTTCCACGGCACCTCGCACGCGTACGTGTCCCGCAAGGCCGCCGAACTGCTCGGGCGGGCCCCCGAGGACGTGAACGTCATCGTGCTGCACCTGGGCAACGGCGCGTCGGCGTCGGCGGTCGAGGGCGGCCGGTGCGTGGACACCTCCATGGGGCTGACGCCTTTGGAGGGGCTCGTGATGGGTACGCGCTCGGGAGACGTGGATCCCGCGGTCATCTTCCATTTGATGCGCGTTGGCGAAATGTCCACGGACGAGATCGACACTCTGCTCAACAAGAAGAGCGGACTGCTCGGACTGTGCGGTGACAACGACATGCGGGAGATCCGCCGCCGTATCGACGAGGGCGGCGAGGACGCCGCCCCGGCGCGGCTCGCCTTCGACATCTACATACACCGACTGAAGAAGTACATCGGCGCGTATTACGCGGTACTGGGCCGGGTCGACGCGGTCGTCTTCACGGCCGGTGTCGGGGAGAACGCGGCCCCGGTGCGCGAGGCCGCGATCGCGGGCCTGGACTCGCTGGGCCTGGCCGTCGACGGCGAGCTGAACGCCGTACGGTCCGGCGAGGCGCGGCTGATCTCGCCCGAGGGCGCGCGGGTCGCGGTGGCCGTCGTGCCGACCGACGAGGAACTGGAGATCGCGCACCAGACGTACGCGCTCGTGGCGGACGGGAACGCCGGGGCCGCCTGAAAAAGCCTCGAAGACATTAAAAAGTCTGCCGGGAGAACGACGGGAAAACAGCCGGTCAGGTCCACGCCTGAGCGCGCACCCGCCCATTTGTATCTTCCACCAGACGGAATATTCCGAAGCGAAACAAACCGATAGGATCGCCCCCATGCGCCGTTCCAAAATCGTCTGCACACTCGGTCCCGCCGTCGACTCCCACGAACAGCTCGTCTCGCTGATCGAGGCCGGCATGAACGTGGCCCGTTTCAACTTCAGCCACGGCTCCCACGCCGAGCACCAGGGCCGCTACGAGCGGGTCCGCTCCGCCGCCCGGGAGACCGGCCGCGCCATCGGCGTCCTGGCCGACCTCCAGGGCCCGAAGATCCGGCTGGAGACCTTCGCCGAGGGCCCCGTCGAGCTGGAGCGCGGTGACGAGTTCACCATCACGACCGAGGACGTCCCGGGCGACAAGTCGATCTGCGGCACCACCTACAAGGGTCTGCCGGGCGATGTCTCCAAGGGCGACCAGGTCCTGATCAACGACGGCAACGTCGAGCTGCGGGTCGTCGAGGTCGACGGCCCGAACGTGAAGACGATCGTCATCGAGGGCGGCGTCATCTCGGACCACAAGGGCATCAACCTGCCCGGTACGGCCGTGAACGTGCCGGCGCTGTCCGAGAAGGACGTCGACGACCTGCGCTTCGCCCTGCAGATGGGCTGCGACCTGGTCGCGCTGTCCTTCGTGCGCGACGCCCACGACGTGAACGACGTCCACAAGATCATGGACGAGGAGGGCCGCCGGGTCCCCGTCATCGCCAAGGTGGAGAAGCCCCAGGCGGTGGAGAACATGGAGGCCGTCGTCGCGGCCTTCGACGGTGTCATGGTGGCCCGTGGCGACCTGGCCGTCGAGTACCCGCTGGAGCGGGTCCCGATGGTGCAGAAGCGCCTCGTGGAGCTGTGCCGGCGCAACGCCAAGCCGGTGATCGTCGCGACCCAGATGATGGAGTCGATGATCACCAACTCCCGCCCGACGCGCGCCGAGGCGTCCGACGTCGCCAACGCGATCCTGGACGGGGCGGACGCGGTCATGCTGTCGGCCGAGTCCAGCGTCGGCGCGTACCCGATCGAGACCGTGAAGACGATGTCGAAGATCGTCGTCGCGGCCGAGGAGGAGCTGCTCTCCAAGGGTCTGCAGCCGCTCGTGCCGGGCAAGAAGCCCCGTACGCAGGGTGGTTCGGTGGCCCGTGCCGCGTGCGAGATCGCGGACTTCCTCGGCGGCAAGGGCCTGGTGGCGTTCACCAAGTCCGGTGACACCGCCCGCCGTCTCTCCCGCTACCGCGCGGCCCAGCCGATCCAGGCGTTCACCACGGACGAGGGCACCCGCAACCAGCTCTCGCTGAGCTGGGGCGTCGAGTCGCACGTCGTGCCGTTCGTGCACAGCACCGACGAGATGGTCGAACTGGTCGACAGCGAGCTGCGCAAGCTCAAGAGCTTCAGCGAAGGCGACATCGTCGTGATGACCGCCGGCTCGCCCCCCGGCGTCACGGGCACCACGAACATGGTCCGAGTCCACCACCTGGGCGGCTGACCGCTTCCGTACGCAGCTGAGGGCGCTCCCTGGTTCACAGGGGGCGCCCTCGGTGCGTTCTGCCGTTCCGCCTACCGCGTCCCGGCCTCTAGCCGAGCGGGGTGTTGTACTGCCTCATTCCGGGGATCGTCAGGTCTCCGCCGAACTGGGCGGCCTGGACGACCTTCACCTTTGTGAAGTAGATCAGCGGGATGTTCAGCGGCGGAGGGTTCTCCGGGTCGAACGTGATCGGGATCAGCCCGAGCAGGTTCCCGGAGATGCTCTCCGTGTACATGACCGTCTTGCCGTCCTTGATGGTGGACGTCGTGCCGCTGCCCGCCTGGACGTGGTAGCGCACGCCGGCGTCCTTGTCGTCGACCGTCTGGTGCAGGTCGCCGATGTCGGTGCCGTTGGAGATCACGTACTTCAGGACCTTCTTGACCGAGCCGTTGGCGGTCTTCACCTTGACGATGCCCTGGTAGTCGGCGCCCTTGAGGGTCAGGGAGCTGGCCTCCAGCATCCACGGGTCGTCGGCGAGGGCGGGGATGCCCTGCTCGACACCGCTCTCGTCGTCCGTGGCGGCCGGGCAGTCGTCGGGGTCCGTGGTGGAGCTCGCGGACGGACTGGGCGTCGGGGAGGCGGTGGCCTCGTCGGCCGCGTCCTCCGCCTCGTCCTTGGCGTCCTTCGCGGCCTCGGACGCCTTGTCGGTGGCGTCCTTGACCGTGTCCTCGGCCTTGCCGGCCGTGTCCTTGACGGTGTCCTCGACGTCGTCGACCGCGTCGGACGCGCCCTTCGTGGCCGAGGGGCTGGGCGTGGCGGACGGCTCCGCGGTGGGGGTCGCGGTCTCCTTCCCGCCGGGCGTGAGGATGTCCTCAAGCGCGTCGCCGATCTCGTCCAGGACGTTGCCGCTGCTCTGCGAGGGGGTGGGCGTCGGTGTGGACGCGCCGCCCCCGGACTCGGCCGGCTTGCTCGTCGAGGCGGACGGCGTGGGGTCGGGCTTGTCCTCGGAACCTGAATCCGAGGAAGAGCCGTCGCCCGTCGAACCGTCGCCCGCGGAGTCGTCGTCCGAGGAGTCCTCGTCGCCGGCGGGAGCGCTCGTCGAGGCGGAGGGCGACGGGGTGGCCGTCGCGTCCTTCTCCTCGTCGGCCTTGTCGTCCTTGGCGCTGTCGTCCAGCGCCTCGACACAGTCCTTGTACTCGTCGATCGTGAGGTTCTTCGCCGACGGCTTGTCGTCGGCCTGGGCGAGGGTCGGTGTGAACCCCATGCCCATGAGGATCGCGGTCGGCATCGACGCTATGGCTATCGCCTTGCCCGCGGGCACGTGCAGCCTGGTGAACAGCGGCTTCCTGGGGGCTGCGTGCCGCGGCCCGGTTCTCGCACGGGACTCGCCCGCGGAGTCCGCGTAGTGGACCTCGTCAGCCGGCACTGTGCCTCCCGTTCGCCCCGTCGTCGGGGCTCGTTCCTGACAGATCGTTCGGCCCGCTCGCCCCGTCGGCCGGCGCGGCCTGCGGAACGCCTCCCTTGTCCGTACGGTCCGTCCCGGTCCGGGCTCCCGCCGTCTCGTCGCCGGGCACCCACGCGACCGCCATCCCGCCGCCCACCAGGGCCAGCAGGAAGCCGATCAGGAAGCCGCCGAGGTTCGACACGGGGATGGAGACCAGTCCCAGCAGGATCGCCGCGACACCGGCGAAGACCCGCACGTGCTTCTGGTACCAGAGGCTGATTCCGAGAACGCCCAGGAGCACTCCGATGATGAGCGAACCGGCACCCGCGGTCGTCGCCATGGCCAGCGTGAGATGCCCGATCTGAAGGTTCGCATAAGGGAAGTACGCGATCGGGAATCCGGCGAGCAGGATGAACAGGCCGGCCCAGAACGGGCGGCCACCACGCCAGACACGGAACCGCAGCCGCCAGTAGTCGAATTGACCGCGCGCGGCAGGATTCCCTGCAGGAGTCTCGGCGCTCATGGAAAACAGCTCCCTGGAACGGCGTTGCTGTGAGAGGTTCACGTACTGCTCAGAAGGAGTGAGCAAGGTACTGCTCAGTAGTACCAACTGAGCAGGGGACGGGCGGGCGAGGCAGCACAGGCTCCCTCACCCGCCCAGGGAGTGCTTAGTAGCACTCCTTGACACCCTTGGACAGCGACATCTTCAGACCGCTGAGCTTGAAGGTGCCGGCGGTGGTCGCCCACGCCGTCTGCTTCACGTCGGTCAGCACGGCCTTCTCGGCCTGCTGCGCGAAGCCGTAGGGGTTCGCCTGGTCACCCTTGGCGATTCCCGGACCCTTGCTCGCGTCCTTGGCCGCAACACCGATGTCGATGTTGGTGAAGGTCGCGTTGGCCGAGAGGTCCTCGACGTCGATGTAGAGGTTCTCGGCCTCTACGGGCTTGCTGCCGCCGCCCGCCTTGAGGGTCAGGCTGACCGACCCGAGCAGCGGGATGTCCGGGGTGACCACGGACTGGCACATGTTCGTGATCGAGGCGGACTTGAACGCCGACACCGCGACCGGGTGCGCCGTCTTGTCGCCCTTGAGCGTGTACCCCTGGTCGATGGCTCCGTACTGCGAGAAGCCGGTGCCGACCAATTCGTCAGCCGTCACCTTGAACGACTGACCCGACACGCTGAACGACGCGGCGAGAGCGCCTTGTGCCAGGGCGATGCCTATGCACGCCGTGGCAGCCACGCTGGGCACCATGACGACGGCGAACCGCTTCCATCTGGTCCCGCCACGCACCTGGGACTCCATATTTCCTCCTTCTCGGACGTACATCTCCGGCCCTGGCCGTCGCCAGACAGCGACTCAGCCGGGCAGGGATGGGAGAAGTGCTACGTCCTCGGGAAGGAGAGCGCCCGAACCCGGAGGCGCGCAACGCACCCGAATCACCGGCGATCACCCCCGAGCGACAACCACTGGTCGCGCCTGAACACTTCACGCACAACCTGCCGGACAGGCTCCGCCGAACGGCGAAGACCCCCCTGTCCAAGGACCGGCGCCACTGCCGCCGCCCCTACTCGGTGGGGACCCAAGAAAACCCGCTGACCCGAGTGGCTGTCGGGGGAGGGTAATGGACCGAGCGTCGCCGATCGTGGTGCATTCTCGCCGCCCGCACAAGGGGGTTCGTTACTGGCTAGTAACGGCCGGATAACCGAACAACGACCCGTCGGTGTCGACCGACCACCGAGGGTGGCCCCGAAGGAGGTGACAAAGCGATCGAAGATTGGACGGAATCCGACAGATCACCGCCCTGGGCTTACTCCCAGTAACAGCGGCCGCGTTTACCAAGTTTTGGTAAAACGCGGCCACTATGTAGCCGTGTCGGCAAATCCTTCACCCGGGCATCACGGGTCGCGGCGTTTAGCGACTGGTCAGAACAGAGCGCGCGCCAGCGCCCTGCGCGCGGCCGTCACACGCGGATCGTCGCCGCCGACGACCTCGAACAGCTCCAGCAGCCGTACGCGCGCCGCCTCGCGGTCGTCACCCGCCGTACGCGCCACGGTGTCGACGAGCCGCCCCAGCGCGTCCTCCACATGACCGCCCACCAGATCGAGGTCGGCCGCGGCGATCTGCGCCGGTACGTCACCGGGCTTGTCCGCGGCCTCCTTGCGCACCAGCTGGGGGTCCGCGCCCTGCACCCGCTGGAGCAACTCGGCCTGCGCGAGGCCCAGCTTGGCCTCCGTGTTCCCCGGGTCGTCGCTCAGCACGTTCCGGTACGCCTGGACCGCGCCGCCCAGGTCCCCCGCGTCCAGCGCCTGCACGGCGGCTTCGAGCAGCGCGTCGTACGGGCCGACCGGGACCTCGGGAGCCGCGGCGGCCCCGTCCTGTCCGGCACTGTCCGCACTCTGGTCCACGGTCACGCCCGTGAGCCCGAACCGCTCCTCGGCGACCTGGACGAGCTGGTCCAGAGTGCCCCGGATCTGCGCCTCGGGAGCCGCGCCCTGGAAGAGCGGCAGGGCCTGGCCGGCCACCACCGCGAAGACGGCCGGGATGCCCTGGATCCCGAACTGCTGCATCAGCATCTGATTGGCGTCGACGTCGATCTTGGCGAGGACGAACCGGCCGTTGTACTCGACGGTGAGCCGCTCAAGGAGCGGGCTGAGCTGCTTGCACGGCTCGCACCACTCGGCCCAGAAGTCGATGACGACCGGCACCTCGGTGGAGCGCTGCAGGACGTCCCGCTCAAAACCCGCCTCGTCGACATCGATGACGAGACTCGACGCGGACACGGCGGGAACGGCCCCGCCCCCCTGTCGTACCGCTTCGGCGCGCGCCTGCTCCGCCTTCGCCTTGGCCTCCTGGGCCGCTTTCACCGCGGCGAGGTCGACGACTCCGCTCATGGACATGTTCCGTGGCTGCATGCGTCTATCCTCCCCCCTCCGCGCGCCTGTGTGAAAAGCGCTGTGAAAGCCAGTCCTGATACGTGTTTCTGACGCCGGGTCCCCACTCGGCGCCGCGTGGTCGTCGCGCTTTCGCTACGGCCCGTAGCGTAACTGTCCCGGTACGGCCGGGGGAAGCCCGTTCCGGTGATCTCCCTCACCCGTCCACAGGATCCCCCTCGGCGGAACGCCCGGATATGGTCGCCGACATGCAAAGTCGCAGTTCCGCACCCCGTACGGGCCGTACGGGACGTCCGCGCAGCGCCGAGGCCGACGAGGCGATCCTGGCGGCGACGCGTGAGGCTCTCGTGGAACTGGGCTGGTCCGGCCTGACACTGGGCGACGTGGCCACCCGCGCGGGTGTCGCGAAAACGACCCTCTACCGGCGCTGGGCGGGCAAGAACGAACTGGTCGTCGACGCGGTGGCCGTGCTCTTCGACGAACTGGAGCTGCCCGACCGGGGCAGCCTCGCCGCCGATGTGGAGGGCGTGGTCCTGCAGTTCGCCGGTCTATTGGAGCGCCCGGAGACCAAGACCGCGCTGATGGCGGTGGTCGCGGAGTCGACCAGCGACGCCGTTCTGCGCGACCGCATCCGCTCGTCCATCGTCGACCGCCAGAAGCGTCTCGTCCTGGAGGGGCGCGCCCGCGCCCAGGCCCGGGGGGAACTGCCACCGGAGAGCGACCCGGAGACCGCGGCCCGCGGCTCGGACCTGATCTTCGACGTGATCGCCGGCTCGGTCGTGCACCGCTGCCTGGTGAGCTCGAAGCCCGTCGACACGGACTGGGCCCGCGACTTCACCCAGCTCCTGCTGAGCGGGCTGACCGCGATCTCACCGGCCTGACCGGTCGGCAACGGCTCAGCTCGTCAGCTCGCACCAGACGAGCTTTCCGCCCGTACGGGACAGCCCCATCGAGTAGTGCCCCCACTGGTCGGCCAGCTCCGCCACGATCCCCAGCCCCCGCCCGCCCTCGGCGCACGCGCCGGTCACGCGTGGGCGGGGCGGCGCACCACTGGTGTCCCACACCGAGAGCCGCAGCCATTTCTCCGAACGCTTCACCCGAAGGCAGGACGGCCCCGGGGCGTGCACATGCGCGTTGGTGACCAGCTCGGAGACCAGCAGCTCGGCCGTGACGACGAGTTCCCCGAGCCCGTGCGCACGGAGCATCAACCGCAGGGCACCGCGCGCGACGCCGACGGCGAGGGGGTTGTGGGGGAGGTTGATGCTGTACTCCCAGTCGTCCGCGTGGCTCATGAGGTCTCCGTCCGTCCCAGGGAAGATTCGCAACTCGGATGCACACGGCGTGTGTTGGTTGCGATACTGAGAGTAGGGATGCGGGGGTTACGATTTCAACCTGCCTCCTCTAATGAGTGACAACCAACTCTCAGGCAGGAAGAGCGCCTTGGCCCTACGAACGCACATCAGCGAGCGGCAGCGACGACTGGGTTCCGAACTGCGCAGACTCCGCGAACAAGGCGCCGTCACCACATCCGAGGCTGCCGCCGTCGCCGGCTTCAGCGCCCCTTTCCTCAGCAACATCGAGGCCGCCCGCACGGCTGTCACCACCGATCGCCTCCGTACGCTCTGCGCGCACTACGGGGTCACGTCTGCGCCCTACGTAGAGGCTCTGGTCGGGCTGGCCGAGTCCAACGGAAAGGGCTGGTGGACGGCCTACCGGGACCGCGTCACCCCGTACGCGCTCAACCTCGCCGAGCTGGAAGCCGGCTCGGCGGACATTTGCTCGTACCAGCCCCTGCTCGTTCCTGGCCTGCTGCAGACCGAGGCGTACATCCGGGCCCTCTTCGGCGACGTACAGCCACGGCACGCCACGGCTGAGGATGCCGCCGCCTTCCGCATGGAGCGGCAGAGGATCCTCACGGCAGAGGACGCCCCCACCGTGCGCGCCGTGATCCACGAAGCCGCCCTGCGCATGCACTACGGCGGACCCGAGGTCATGCGCTCACAGCTCCTCCACCTCATCGAGCTGGCAAAGCTGCCCAACGTGAGCATCCAGGTCTTCCCGTTTCGCGCACGGACGTACCCGGGGGTCAGCAGCCCGTTCCTGCTGGCGACTCCCCACATCCAGGAACTGGCGACTGTGGTGCTGGACCATCCCGCCAAGCCGATCTACCGTGACACACAGGAACACTTGTCCCAATTCCGTTGCCTCTTCGGGCGGTTGAGGGACTCCGCGCTCGCCCCGATCAACCCTCTGACCCCGCCCGAGTCGTACGCGGTGCCCGATTCGCTGACGCTGATCCAGCACCTCCTGCATGACCTCTAGAGAGGCCCGAAGTGCCCCGCCTCACCTGGCAGAAGTCCTCGTACAGCAGCGACGAGTCCAACGACTGCCTCTACCTCGCCGCCACCCCCGACGGAGTTCTCCGCCTACGCGAGAGCGACACCCCCGACGAGACCATCGCCACCACACCCACAGGCCTGGGCCACCTCATACGGGCGGTCAAAGCAGGCCGCCCGCCATGCGATACGACCAATGGCTGACCAGCAGGCCCCCTGTCAGGCAAGGCCGACTTCCGAAGAGGGCCCCGAAAGGCCCCAACTCACGTGGCAGAAATCGTCGTTCAGCGGCGACGAGTCCGGCAACTGCCTCTACCTCGCCGCCACCCCCGCAGGGGTCCTCCTCCGCGAGAGCGACACCCCCGCCGAAATAATCACCACCACACCCGCCCGCCTGCGCCACCTCGTCCAGGCGCTGAAAGCGGACCGCCCGGCGGACGCGCCATGAAGACGTCGATCGGATCCTGGTCCTCGACGACGAACCCGTGGCGCTCGTAGAGGCGACGGGCGGCACTGCCCTGCAGGACGTTCAGACTCACGGTCGCGTCCTGTGCGTCGGTCCGCTCCAGCACCGTGCGCAGGACGGCGGATCCGAGTCCTCGGCCCTGCTGGTGGGGAGCGAGGTAGAAGTGCTCCAACCACTGCCTGCCTTCGGAGGGCCGGACCGTGACGCAGCCCACGAGTTCGCGGTCGATCTCGATGATCGACGTGTGCCACAGGGAGAAGGAATCCCGCAGCCGCTGCCGCACCCGGTGCTCGTCGTAACGTCCAAGGCGTTCCAGATCCGCACGCATCACCGTGGCGCGCAGTTCCGCGACCACCTCGACGTCCGATGACACCGCGGAACGCAGCGTCCAGTCGACAGGACACACGACCAGCACCCCCTGTACGACTTCCGGAGAGGCCCGAAGTGCCCCAACTCACCTGGCAGAAGTCGTCCTACAGCGGCGACGAGAACAACAGCTGCCTCTACCTCGCCGCCACCCCCGCAGGGGTCCTCCTCCGCGAGAGCGACGCCCCCGCCGAAGTCGTCGCCACCACACCCGCCCGCCTGGGCCACCTCGTCCAGGCGTTGAAAGCGGGCCGCTCGCCGGTCAGGCCTTCGCGATCGCGGACGGGTCGTCGACGACCTTCGACTCCAGCTCGCGGCTGACCTTGCGCTCCACGAAGAACGCGGCCGTCGGGACCGTGCCCGCGAGCAGCACCCACAGCAGCTTCGGCACCGGCCACTTCGCCTTGGAGCCCAAGTCGAAGGCGAAGACCAGGTAGACGACGTACAGCCAGCCGTGCGCGACGCTGACGACACGCGTGAAGTCCGCGGCGCCGTCCAGGTCGAGCACGTACTTGCCGATCATGCCGAGGACCAGCAGGACCAGCAGGACACCGGTGACGTAGGCCATGACGCGGTAGCGGGTCAGCACGCTCTTTTTCATGGCTACGAGCCTAACCACCGGTTTGCCACGATCTTCGCGCGGGCCCTACTCCTCGTCGAAGTCGTGCGCAGCCACCCTCAGCGGTCGCAGCATCGCGAAGATCTCCCGGCACTCCTCGGCGTCGTACGCGCCGAGCCCGAAGTCCATCGCCATCAGATCGCGGGTGGCCGCGTCGCAGACCTCGCGGCCCTTGTCGGTGATGGAGGCGAGGGTGCCGCGGCCGTCGTTGGGGTTGGGCCGTTTGTCGACGAGCCCGGACCGTACGAGCCGGTCCACCGTGTTCGTCACGGACGTCGGGTGGACCATCAGCCGCTCGCCGATCTTGGACATCGGCAGTTCACCCGCTTTGGAGAAGGTGAGCAGCACCAGCGCCTCGTAGCGGGCGAACGTCAGTCCGTACGGCTTGACGACCGCGTCGACCTCGGCGAGGAGGATCTGGTGCGCGCGCATGATCGAGGTGATCGCGCCCATGGACGGCACGGACCCCCAGCGCTGTTTCCAGAGTTCGTCGGCTCGGGCGATGGGATCGAAGGCAAGGCTGAGCGGCTTCGGCACGGCAAAACCCTACCGGCCGGTCATATCGCGGTCAGCCCCGTCTCGCCTTTCGGTATTCACCCGCTTCCGCACCGTTCTTCCCCGCTCTTCGCCTTCACCCCTTCCGGGCGGCCTCGCCCCCCGCTCTCCCCGTGCGCCGCACCTCCGCCGCCAGGAGCAGGCAGCACACCGTCCCGAGCACGCCGACCCCGCCCACCACCGTGCTGACCGGCCAGAACTCGGCCGCCGCCCCGGCCAGCGCCATGCCCACGCCCTGGATGGTCATGAGTCCGGCCGTGTGCACGGTCATCGCCCGGCCGCGCAGTTCCTCCGGCACGGCGTCCACGAACCAGCGGTCGAGCCCCAGCGTGTACGCGCCCGTCGACCCGGCGACCAGCAGCGCGAGCAGGATCCAGCCGAGGTCCGGATGGAAGGGGTAGGCGAGGAGCGGCAGCAGGCCGCAGCCCGCGAGGGGCAGCACGATCCGGGAGCGGGTCGCCGGGGAGAGGGCGGAGCCCGCGTACAGCTCCCCCGCGATCGTGCCGATCGGCATCGCGCACATCAGCAGGCCGATCCAGGCCGTGCCCACCCCGATCTCGTCGGCGTAGGCGGCGGCCAGTGCCTCCGGCGCGACGACGAACATCGGCGGCACCCAGAGCAGCAGGAGCAGCGCCCGGATGCGGCGGTCGGCCAGGACCTGCCGGGTGCCCGCGAGCGAGTACCGCATCAGCGGTCCGGCGCCGGTCCGCGCGGGCCTGCGCCGGGTGCCGACGCGCAGCAGCAGCGCGGAGGCGAGGAAGGTGCCGAACGTGATGCCCAGGGCCCCGCGCGGGGACACGAACGTCAGCAGGACACCGCCCAGGCCGAAGCCCACGAGCACGGCGCTCTGCGACACGATCCGCAGCAGGGAGCGGCCCAGCACGAACAGGTCGCCGTCCCCGAGGATCTCCGCCAGCGTGGCCATCCGGGTGCCGCTGAACACCGGTGAGACGGCGGCGATGGCGCACCGCAGGGCGAGCAGCGCGAGGACGGGGGTGGCCGGCAGGGCCATCAGCGCCGCGCATCCGGCGCACACGAGGTCGCACACGACGAGCACCCGGCGGGCGGGGAACCGGTCGGCCACCCCGGACAGCAGCGTCCCGCCCACGAGGTAGGGCAGGAAGCCCAGCGCGAAGGCCAGCGCGCTGAGCAGTGGCGACCCCGTCAGCTCGTAGACGAGGACGGTCAGGGCGATCTCGCTGACGACGACGCCCAGCAGGGACAGGGCGTGCGCGGCGAAGACGGCCCTGAACTCCCGGACGGCGAAGGCCCGGCCGTACCCGCTCCCCCGCGTGTCGACGGAGGGTTCGGGGGCCGCCGTCGCGGTCTGTGTTTCTTCTGGCATGGGATGCAGCGTCGCGTGACCGTGCCGGGCAGCCTAGAGTTTCGGCCCAGGCCGAATCTTCGCAACGAGTCTTCGGGCTGAAGCTTGGTTCTGAGTAGTGGGGCTGAATCTTCGAGTCGAACCTCCGGGAGGCGTGATGCCGTACCACCTCCACTTCGGGGAGGACGACTTCCTCAACTGCCGGTTCGCGCTGTCGCCCCTGTGGGAGACGCACGAGGCGGTACGCACCCTGCGGCGCCCGGAGCGGCAGGGCTACCACCCCGCCTGGCTGCGCCGCATCCGTTCGGCCGCCGCCGAGCTGGACCTGGAGCCGCTGTGGCTGCTGATGCCGCAGCGCGGGAACAGCCCGGACTGTCTGATGCCCCCTCCGATCGGACCGGCGGCCACGTTCGAGGAGGAGATCGCCGCCGTGCGCGCCACGGACCCCGAGCTGGCGCGGACCGAACTCGCGATCTCCCTCGCGGACACCCCGGGCGCCACCGAGTCCCCGGCCGGCCGGGCGATGCTCGCCGACCCGGCCCGTGCGGTACGGGAGCTGGCGGACACGACGGAGGCGGCCTGGCACGCCCTCGTGGAACCCGCCTGGCCGAGGCTCAGGGCCCTCCTGGAGGCCGACATCGCCTTCCACTCCCGCCGCCTCGCCGAGGTGGGCCTCGCCGGGCTGCTGCCCGAGCTGGACCGGCGGGTCGCCTGGGACGCGGGCAGGCTCACGGTCGACTCGCGGGGCGAGCACGTACGCGAACTGGGCGGCCAGGGGCTGGTGCTGATGCCCAGCGTCTTCACCTGGCCGGACGTGGTGAGCGGCTTCGACCCGCCCTGGCAGCCCGCTCTGGTCTATCCGGCGCGCGGCATCGGGGGCCTGTGGGCCGAGCCGTCCGACCGCACGCCCGAAGCCCTCGTACGGCTGCTGGGCCGGGGCCGGGCCGCCGTGCTGGCCGCGCTCGCGGAACCCGCCGCCACCACGGCCCTCGCACACCGCCTCGGCCTCGCGCCCTCGTCCGTCTCCGCGCATCTGTCGACGCTGCGGGACGCGGGCCTGCTCGTCGCGCACCGGTACGGGCACCAGGTGCTGTACGAGAGGACACCGCTCGGCATCGCGCTGGCCTCGGGCGGCGCCTGACGGGCCGACAGGGGCCGGGGACTCGCGGCCCCGCACTGTCACAGCCCCGAGCCGTGGCGGCCTCCCGGCGTAGCTGCCGCGCAGTGTCGCACCCCTGAGCGATAGGCCCGTTATGTCACGATGGCCGGAAAACCGTCACTGACGGTCACCTTCGCCCAAGGGGGCAGGATGTACCGGCCGACCCGTACCCGAACCCGTACCCGCGCGGCGCGCGCCGTGCTCGTCGCGTCCGCCGCGACCGCCGCGCTGGGACTCGTGACGGGCTGCTCGTCCCCGTCCGAGGGCGGCCCGGCCGCCGCCGTCCAGGAGACCCGCGCCGCGAACCCCGCCGCGGGCTCCGCGTTCTGGGTCGACCCGCAGAGCCCCGCCGCACGGCAGGCCCGTGCGTGGGAGCGGCAGGGCCGGGGGAACGACGCGAAGCTGCTCAAGCGCATCGCGGACCGGCCCGCGGCACTGTGGCCGGCCGGCGACCACCCCGAGCCGAGGATCAGGGAGGCGACCGCGGCGGCGGCCAGCGACGGCCGTACACCCGTGTTCGTCGCGTACGACATCCCGCACCGCGACTGCGGTCAGCACTCGGCGGGCGGGGCGCAGGACGCGGCGGCCTACCGGGACTGGATCGACCGGTTCGCGGGGGCCCTGGCCGACAGCCCCGCGCTGGTCGTCCTGGAGCCCGACGCGGTCGCGCACATCGTGGACGGCTGCACACCGGGCGAGTACCACGCGCAGCGCGAGCGGTTGCTCTCCGAGGCGATCGTGCGGCTGAAGGCCCAGCCGAACACGAAGGTGTACCTGGACGCGGGCAACCCGGACTGGATCGAGGAGCCGCAGAAACTCGTCGAACCCCTCGGCCGGGCCGGGGTCGCGAACGCCGACGGCTTCGCCCTGAACGTCTCCAACTTCCAGACGGACACGATCACCAAGGAGTACGGCCGCCGTCTCTCGGAGGCCCTCGGCGGCAAGCACTTCGTGGTGGACACCAGCCGCAACGGCAACGGCCCGCTGCGCGGCGACCGTGCGCAGGCCTGGTGCAACCCGCCGGGCCGGGCGCTCGGCACCCCGCCCACCACCGACACCGGCGACCCGGTCGTGGACGCGTACCTGTGGATCAAGCGCCCCGGCGAGTCGGACGGACAGTGCCGCGGAGGCCCCGCGGCCGGCCAGTGGTGGGCGGACTACGCGCTGGGCCTGGCCCGCAACTCCAAGCCCCAGTAGGTCGCCCGGACGCCGCGGGCCGCCCTTCGGTACGTCACTTCACCTGCACCCACTTCGCCTCGGACGGCGTCCCGTCCGCGTCCGACACGAACAGCATGTACCAGCCGGGCGGCACCAGCGTCCGGTCCTTCGGTACGGCCACGGTCACCGAGTCCTTCGACCTGGTGAGCTCCAGCGCGATGGACCGCTGCTCGACGTCCGTGGTGTGCGTGACCGCGCTGGGCCGCATCAGCCGGGCGTTCACGACCTTCTCCGGGTGCCGGGTCGCGAAGGTGGCGCGGCCCTCGCCGTCCACCTCCTGCGGTCCGTCGCCGAGGACGGGGCGGCCCTTGCCGTTCTTGTGCAGGGCGGGCGGGGTGAAGATCTCCATGCGCTGCTCGAAGTGGCCGAGCTTGGTGTTCTGCTGGTCGTCGAAGAGCGGGTCGGAGCCGAAGGTGGCGATCCGGCCGTCGGGCAGCAGAAGCGCCTCGGAGTGGTAGTTGCGGCCGACCTTCGGCGAGGCGGCCGTGCGGAACGAGTTGGACTTCGGGTCGTAGAACTGCGCCTTGTGGATGTTGCTGGCGCCGCGCCCGCGGTAGTCCTTGGCGCCGTTGGACGTGAACACCGAGTCGTCCGGCATGATCACGCTGTTCAGATAGCGGGTGCCCTGCGGCAGGTCGGGGCCGTCCTCGAAGGCGGGGTTCTCCTTCTTGAGGTCGACGACGGCCGTGCGCGAGGTCGACTTCTTGGACTCGCCGACCCCTCCGCCGCCGAGGATCATCACCTTCTGGTCCTGGGCGGGCGGCAGCAGGAGCGAGGTCGAGGTCTCCGTCTCGTCCGCGTCGCTCAGTCCGGGCACCTTCTGGAACTTGTTGGTCTTCAGGTCCCACAGGCCCGCGTCGCGGCCGAGTTCGGCGGGCCCGTAACCGGCGTTCGAGGCCGGGTAGAAGAGCTTGCCGCCCTTGGTGAGGAAGAGGGCCGGGTAGGTGGGGAAGTAGCGGTGGGGTCCCGGGGTCCACTTCTTCGTCCTCGGGTCGTAGATCTCGTTGTCACCGGGGTCGATCACGCCGACGTCGTCGAGTCCGGAGACCGCGAGCACCTTCCCGTCCTGGAGTCCGACGAGCGTCGGGTACCAGCGGGCCTTGTCCATCGGCTCGACGGGCACGTACTTCTCCGCCGTCGGGTCGAACTCGTAGGCGGCCTTGATCCCCTGGAAGTCCTGCTTCTCCATGGTGATCTTCTCGGAGAGGCCGTACGTGTTGTCGGCGTCCTTGCCCTTGAGACCGAGGATCTCGTACTGGGCGCGCTTGTCCGTGACCGGCGCCGGGCCGTCCTCGGTGGCCTCGACGAAGACCCGGGCCTCGCTCGCCTTGACCTTCGTCTTCCAGGGCTGCATGACACCGGCCCTGTTGTAGGTGATCTCCTGGGTGCGCTTGGCCTTGGGCACGGTGACGTCGAAACGGCTGATGTACTCGACGCCGGACGGCGAGCGGAAACGGGTGCCCTTCTTGAGGGCGATCGTCTTGTCCGGGTTCTCGTTCTTCACCCGCATACCGCCGCCGGCCCGCTCGACCTCCCCGTCGAGCAGTTCGTAGCGGGCCGTGCCACCGGCCACGAGCATCCGGCCGCTGGGCAGTTGGGCGTGTCCGGCACAGAAGAAGTCGGCCGGAGTGGCGATCTTCTTGAAGGTGTCGGCCTTCGGGTCCCACAGGATCGTGTCGAAGGACCCCTTGTCGAACTTCTTCTGCTCGTTGCCGGAACCCGCGACGATCAGCACCTTGCCGGTGTGCAGGAGCGCCGCGTGGATGGCGTTGGTGCGGAACTCCTTCGGGATGTCGAGCTGCTTCCAGGAGCCGTACTTCGCCTGGTAGCCGGGCTGAGCGATCTTGTACTCGTAGTACTGCTCCGAGGCGAAGCCGATGGCGGCCGGCGCGTTGAGTCCGGCGAGCAGCGCGACGCCGCCGACGCCGAGCAGCCGCTTCTGGGTCTTCTTCGAGAGCGTCGTCTTCAGTGACACGCTCTTCACGGACGCCTTCTTCAAGGGCCGGTGGGCCATGGCCTAGCTACCTCCTGTCGTACTGCTGGAGACCGTTCCGGCGGCGCTGCCCGCGAGGGCCGGGGCGGGCTCGGCCGCTTCGCCGATCCGCACGGAGGGCACGAGGCGGCGCTCCGCCCTGCGGGCCCTGGCCCGGGTCGCGGTCCACACCGCCACCGGGGAGAGGGAGATGGCCAGCGCCAGGACCGCCCAGGTGCGCATGGCCGCGTGGGTGTGGTCGAGCACGAACGACGCGACCAGGGACGACGTCAGGACCGCCGCCCAGAAGAGATGGATACGGAAGGTCGCGACGCGGTCGGGGCTGGTGTCGCCGCCCTTGGGGGTGATGACGAACCGGCTGGGACGGCGGATCAGGGCCGCGCCCAGGGACTTCAGGTAGATGGGCGCGGAGAGGGCCGACATCGCCATGCCCGCCAGACCGCCCGAGCCCTCCGGTTCGTGCGGGGAGACGTTGTGCCGCCGGTTCCACAGATACAGCCCGACCTGGAGTGCGGCGGCGTCGCTGTAGAGCATCAGCCACATGGAGGCCGAGACCTGCGTGCCGGACGCCCCGAAGCACAGGAACAGGACGCAGCTGAGGATGCCCAGCAGCCAGTTGACGGCCGTCATCGGGTAGTAGACGAGCATCAGCGTGTACGAGAAGAGCCGTCCCGGTGGCATCGTGAAAGGTGCCTTCCAGTACTGCTTGAACAGCGTCTCGTAGGTGCCGCGCGACCAGCGCATCTGCTGGGTGAAGAAGTCGGTCCAGGACGCGGGGCCCTCACCGACGGCCAGCACGTCAGGGGTGTAGACGGACTGCCAGTGGTGACCGGTCCTCGGGTTCTTGTGCCGGTGCATCTCGAAACCGGTGGCCATGTCCTCGGTGATCGAGTCGTACAGGCCGCCGACCTGCTTGACGGCCGCGATCCGTACGACGTTGTTCGTGCCGACGAACATGGGTGCGCGGTAGCGGTTGCCGGCGCGCTGGATCAGGGCGTGGAAGAGGAACTGCTGGGACTCGGCCGCCTTGGTGACGGGGGTGGTGTAGTTGCCGTACACCTGCGGGCCGACGACGAAGGCGACGTCCGGGTCGCGGAAGTAGCCCATCATCCGTTCCAGGAACTCCGGAAGCGGGACGTGGTCCGTGTCGACGGAGGCGAAGAAGTCGTACTCGCCGCCGTGCATCGCGATCCACGCGTTGTAGTTGCCGTGCTTGGTACGGGTCTTGTGGACGCCCTTCGCCCTGTTCCACTCCGGGACGCCGTGCCGGGTGAAGTGCCGGACGCCCAGCTCCTCGCAGAGCGCCTTGGCCTGCCCGTCGTCCCCCTCGTCCAGGAGCCAGACGTCGACCGGGCCCGTGTGGGTGACCCTGACGGCCCCTTCGAGGGTGGCGCGGACCATCGACAGCGGTTCCTTGCCGGGGACGAACGTGGTCAGGAAGGCGACCCGGGTGCCCTTCGCGGGGGTGACGGGAACGGGATCCCTGGCCACCATCGTCGCGTGCGCGATCGACACGACGTTGACGACCATGAAGAGCTCGATCAGGCCGATCGCCACGAGCATCGTGATGTCGAGGCCGACCAGCCAGCGGGCTCCGCCCTCGCGCTCCACCCAGTGGGTGGGCCACACGAGATAGACCAGCAGGAGTCCTGTGAGCACCGGGGCGAGCGTCATGAGCAGGACGGCTCGTATTCGGTGCGGCTCGCTCGACAGGAGCTTGGTGTACTGCACCCGGTAGGCCGAGCCGGACGGCTCCGTGAGCGGTCCGGCCAACCTGCTGTGGGTGTCGTAGTCGTAGCCCTCCGGCCGCACAGCGCCCTCCAGTGCCCAGTGATCGAACAAGCCGATACCCACACAAAAGTGGCATTACGTCGGCGTGTCGAACGGAGGGGGTCCAGGTGGGTGTTGTCTCCGACGGTTCGACGGGGGCTACGTCGCCGGGCGCGGGTCACGTGCGGCTGCCCGCGCAGTTCCCCGCGCCCCTGAAGACGGCGGCCGGGTGCCGGTCGTACGTGGCTGAGCGCGCCGTTCCCCGCGCCCCTGAAAACCACCTGGCGCGGCCCCGGCGGGCACCGTTCGCGCAGTTCCCCGCGCCCCTGAAGACGGCGGTCGGGTGCCGGTCGCACGTGGCTGAGCGCGCCGTTCCCCGCGCCCCTAAAAGCGGTGGTCGGGTGCGGGTCGTGTGTGGCTGGCCGCGCAGTTCCTCGCGCCCCTAAAAGATTGGGCCAGCGCCGGCGCCCTGCTTTTAAGGGGCGCGGGGAACTGCGCGAACGGCCCCCACCGGGGCCGCACCCGGGAATGAACCCGCGGAGCCACGCACCTCTCAGGGGCGCGGGGAACTGCGCGAGCAACCCCCACCGGGCCGCAGTCGGGATCAAAGCAGCCGCGGCACGCACCCTCCAGGGGCGCGGGGAACTGCGCGAACGGCCCCCACCGGGGCCGCACCCGGGAATGAACCCGCGGAGCCACGCACCTTTCAGGGGCGCGGGGAACTGCGCGGGCAACCCCCACCGGGCCGCAGCCGGGAGTGGATCCGCGGTGCCGTGCACCACCGCCGCCGGGATCACAACAGCCGTGTCACTTCGACAAGTGGTGTTCCACCGTGGACACCTTGGACGTGAGTCCGTCCGTCACGCCCGGCCGGATGTCCGCCTTCAGGACCAGCGACACCCGAGGCGCCCGCGCCTCCACCGCGGCGACCGCCCGCCGGACGACGTCCATCACCTCGTCCCACTCCCCTTCCAGCGACGTGAACATCGCGTCCGTCCGGTTCGGCAGCCCCGACTCACGAACGACCCGTACCGCGTCCGCCACGTACTCCCCCACGTCCTCGCCGACCCCGAGCGGCGTCACGGAAAAGGCGACGATCATGCGCCCACGATCCCCTCGTTGCGCGCGCGGGACTTGATGACCGCGGCCTCGGCCTCACCCTTGAGCTTGCGCTCGGCGAAGAAGCCGCCCGTCGGCAGTACGGACAGCACGAAGTAGAGCGCCGCGGTCTTCAGCCCCCACTTCGCCCGGTTCCACGCGTCGGCCCAGAAGATCACGTACAGCACGAAGAGGACGCCGTGGATCATGCCCATCACCGGCACCGCGTTGAAGTCCGTGGTCCGCTTCAGTACCGAGCAGACGAGCAGCAGCAGGAACGAGACGGCTTCCGGGCCGGAGACCAGGCGGAGGCGGCGGAGGGCGGAGGCGGTCTTGATGTCCACGGGTCACCTTCGATGTTTGTGAATGAGAGCACAAGCGCCCGCCCATTGTGGCATTGGAGTGCCGGCGGACCGCCTCAGGGGTCCCGGGACGAGGCCCCTAGGGGAACGGTCCGGGTCGTTCTCCACCCGTGGGACCTGTCGGCGGAGACGGCCCGCCCGCTACCTTCACTTCGTGGCGATGTTCCGACTGCAAGGCAGCAAGGTGCTGGCCGTCGACATGACCGGCGACGCCGTGAAGGCGAAGAACGGCTCCATGGTCGCGTACGACGGTCAGATGGCCTTCAAGAAACTCAGCGGCGGCGGCGAAGGCATCCGCGGCATGGTGACGCGCCGGATCACCGGCGAGCAGATGACCCTCATGGAGGTGAAGGGCCAGGGCACGTGCTGGTTCGCCGACCGGGCCAGCGAGATCAACCTGGTGAGCCTCCAGGGCGACAAACTCTTCGTCGAGTCGAGCAATCTCCTGGCGACCGACTCGGGCCTGCGTACGGGCACGTCCTTCACGGGCCTGCGGGGCGCCTCGCAGGGCAACGGGCTCTTCACGACGACGATCGAGGGCCACGGCCAGGCGGCGATCATGTCCGACGGCCCGGCGGTGGTGCTGCGGGTCAGTTCGCAGTACCCACTGACCGTCGACCCGGGCGCGTACATCGCCCATCAGGGCAATCTGCGGCAGTCGTTCCAGTCCGGCGTGACGTTCCGCACGTTCATGGGCGAGGGCGGCGGCGAGGCCTTCCAGATCCGCTTCGAGGGTGACGGCGTCGTCTACGTCCAGCCCAGTGAGCGCAACTCGATCGCGGGAGACGTGTGACATGCCCTTCCGTGAGATCAACTCGAAGATGATCGAGGCCACCGTCGCACCGGGCCAGAAGCTGTACAGCCAGCGCGGCGCGATGCTCGCCTACAAGGGCGAGGTCTCCTTCACCCCGAACCTGCAGAGCGGCCAGGGCGGTGTGATGTCGATGATCGGCCGCCGGGCGGCCGGCGAGGCGGCGCCCCTGATGACCGTGGAGGGCTCCGGCACGGTCCTGTTCGGGCACGGCGGCCACCACATCCAGGTGATCACCCTCGAAGGCGACACCCTGTACGTGGAGGCGGACCGGCTGCTGGCCTTCGACGGCACCCTCCAGCAGGGCACGATGTTCATGGGTTCACAGGGCGGCGTCATGGGCATGGTGCGCGGCCAGGTGACGGGGCAGGGCCTGTTCACCACGACCCTCAAGGGCCACGGCTCGGTGGCCGTCATGGCGCACGGCGGGGTCATCGAGGTTCCCATCACCCCACAGCGCCCGGTGCACGTCGACCCGCAGGCGTACGTCGCCCATCACGGGGACGTCCGCAACAAACTGTCCAGCGCGCTCGGTCTGCGCGATCTGATCGGCCGCGGTTCGGGCGAGGCCTTCCAGCTGGAGCTGAGCGGCAGTGGCGCGGTGTACGTGCAGGCGTCGGAGGAGAAGCTGTGACCACCTACCCGGGCACGGGCCCCGTGATCCACGACCCGGCGACCCTGCCGGTCGACGACAACGTGAACGCGTACACCTTCTGCGTGGAGCTCAAAGGGAGCGAGTGGTTCCTGCAGAAGGGCAAGATGATCGCCTACTACGGCTCGATGGAGTTCAACGGCATCGGGCACGGCCGCCTCGACCGCCTCGTGCGAACGTCTTTTCATTCGCCGTTGCACGCGAGCGACTGGGTGGTGGCGTCCGGCTCGGGCAAGATGCTGCTCGCCGACCGGGCCTTCGATGTGAATTCCTTCGACCTGGAGGAGGGCAACCTGACCATTCGCTCGGGCAACCTCCTCGCTTTTCAGCCAAGTCTCGCGCTGAAGCAGTCGATCGTGCCGGGCTTCCTGACGCTCATCGGAACGGGCAAGTTCGTCGCCGCCTCGAACGGCCCGGTGGTGTTCATGGAACCTCCGATCCGGGTCGACCCGCAGGCCCTCGTCGGCTGGGCCGACTGCCCCTCGCCCTGCCATCACTACGACCACGGGTACATGACGGGCCTGATGGGCGGTCTACGTGCGATGACGGGCATCGGCGGGGCCTCCGGCGAGGAGCATCAGTTCGAGTTCGTGGGGGCCGGCACGGTGCTGCTGCAGTCCAGCGAGGCGCTGATGGCGGAGCAGGCCGCGGGGGCGCTGCCGAACGAGCCGGGAGTGCCCGGCGGCGGCGGGGGGCCAGGTCACCAGGGACAGCCGGGCGGCGCACCGCGCCTTCCCGGACAGCTGGGGGACCTCCAGCGTCGCTTCGGGCTGTGAGCGGTAGTCTGCAGAGTGTGACGTCGAACGTGTGCACGTCGTCACACCACCCTCACTAGTTCGCCTTTCAACCTTTTAGGTAGACTTGATTCATGGAGACCGAGACGGCCACCCGCTGGCTGACCGATGCGGAGCAGTGCGCATGGCGCACCCACCTGGAGGTCAACAGGCTGTTGACGTACCAGCTCGAAAGGGACCTCCAGCCGTTCGGCCTGACGATGAACGACTACGAGATCCTGGTGAACCTCTCGGAGTCCGAGGGCGTACGGATGCGGATGAGCGACCTCGCGTCCGCCACCCTCCAGTCCAAGAGCCGCCTCTCGCACCAGATCACCCGCATGGAGAACGCGGACCTGGTCCGGCGCGAGAACTGCGAGTCCGACCGCCGCGGGCTGTTCGCGGTGCTCACCGACCACGGCCTGGAGACGATGCGGAAGGTCGCGCCCCATCACGTGGGTTCCGTACGCCGCCACTTCATCGACCTCCTCTCGCCGGAGGCCCTGGAAGAACTCCACAAATCCCTGACCCCCATCGCCGAACACCTGAGAAGCCAACGAGGCCGCCCGTAACCGGGCCGCCCCACCAGGGGGCCCGATAGGGGCGCGGGGAACGGCGCAATCTTTTGCCCTTGAGGGGCGCGGGGAACGGCGCAGTCTTTGGCTTTTAGGGGCGCGGGGAACGGCGCGACCAGCCCCCACCGGCCCGCAGGCTGATCACCGGCCTCCCGCAGGCCGCTCAGGCCACGGCAGCCGGAGCTCGAACAGAGCTCCGCCTGCCGGCGCCTCCCGCACGGTGAGCGAACCACCGTGCCGCACGGCCACATCCCGAGCGATGGCAAGCCCCAGCCCGGCCCCACCGTCATCCCGCGCACGGGCCTCGTCGAGCCGCACGAACCGCTCGAAGACCCGCTCACGCTCACCGGCAGGCACCCCCTCACCGTCGTCGGCGACCTCAAGAAGCACCCACTCCCCCACCCGCCGCACGCTCACGGAGACCGACGACCGGGTGTGCCGCTGGGCGTTGTCCAGCAGATTGCCGAGCACCCGCGCCAGCTGCCCGCGGGACCCGCTCACCTCCAAGGAGTCCGCGGTGTCCGCGGCCACGGACACCGCGACCCGGTCACCGGTCCGCTGTCCGGCCTCCGTACGGACGAGGGCGACCAGATCGAACCGCGCGTCCGCCGGCCGCTCCCCCGCGTCCAGCCGGGCGAGCAGCAGCAGGTCGGCGGCGAGCCGCTGCAGCCGTACGGTGTCCTCGACGGCCCCTCCCACGTCGAGCAGCTCCGGGTGCGCGGCGCCCACTTCGAGCTGGGTGCGCAGTGAGGCGATGGGGCTGCGCAGTTCGTGCGAGGCGTCGGCGACGAACCGGCGCTGCCGTTCCACGGACTGCTCCAGGGCGGCGAGCGTCTCGTTGGTCGTCCGGGCGAGCCGGGCGACCTCGTCGTGCGTGTCCGGCACGGGAACCCGCCGGGTGAGGTCCTCGGAGGCCGTGATCGCGGCCATCTCGCCGCGGATGTCCTCGACGGGGCGCAGCGCCCGCCGGGTGACCAGCCAGGTCACCAGGGCCACCACGGCCAGCAGCAGCGGGAAGCCGATGAGCATGACGGTCAGCGCCGTGCTCACGGCCTCCTGTTCGGCAGTCAGCGGCGCGCCGGCGTGGACGGTGACCGTGCCCTTGCCGTCCGCCTCCACCGGCACGGCGGCGAACCGGTAGTCCGCCGTGTCGCCGTCGATGGTCGCGGAGCCGTCGCTGAAGGAGGCCTCGCCGAGTTCGCCGGCCTCGTGCGGATCGTCGTCGCTGCCGCCGTCATCGTCGTCGTCGCCGCTGACGGCTCCGGGGGCCTGCGGCTTGACCCGGTCGACGCCCGTCCCGCTGATCCGCTCCAGGTCCTCGGTGACGGCGACGAGTCTCCCCGTCCCGTCCACGACCTGGACCGGCTGGTCGTCGCTGTCCAGCGAGAGGTCGCCGTAGGACTGCCCGGACGCGATGTCGGTGGCGACCTTCTGGGCGGCGCGTTCCGCCTCCGTACCGGCCTGTTCGCTCAGATTGGTCCACAGCGACAGCAGGACGGCGGCGCCGGCCGCGGCGAGCGCGACGGCCACCACGACGCTCGCGGCGAGGGTGGCCCTGGCCCGTACGGACCCGAGGACGCGTCTCACCTCGACTCCAGGCGGTAACCGGCGCCGCGTACGGTCCGGATCAGCGCGGCCCCCAGCTTGCGGCGCAGCGTGCTGATGTAGACCTCGACGATGTTCGGGTCCCCGTCGTACGCGAAGTCCCAGACGTGTTCGAGGATCTCCGCCTTGGACACCACCTCGCCCGCCCGCACGACGAGTTGTTCGAGGACCGAGAACTCCTTGGTGGTGAGGGCGATCTCGTCCTCACCGAGGTGGACGCGCCGGGCGGCGGTGTCGACCTTGAGATCGCCGAGCACGTGCACGGGCGACGCCCCGCCCGAGGGCCCGCGCCGGCGCAGCAGCGCCTTCACCCGGGCGACCAGGACGACGTACGAGAACGGCTTGGTGAGGTAGTCGTCGGCGCCGGTGTCCAGGCCCTCCGCCTCGTCGTACTCGCCGTCCTTGGCGGTGAGCATCAGGATCGGCACGTCGTGCCCGGCGGAGCGCAGGGCGCCGCACACCCGGTAGCCGTTCATGCCGGGCAGCATGATGTCGAGGATGACGAGGTCGTACGAGCCCTCGCCGGCCATGTGCAGCCCCTCCAGGCCGTCGTGGACCACGTCGACGGCGTACCCCTCGGCCGTCAGGCCCTTGGCGAGCGACAGGGCGAGCCGCTTCTCATCCTCCACGATCAACAGGCGCATGCGTAAAGAGTCGCAAACCGAACCTGAAGAAGCCTTCAGGGTGCTTCAGGTTCGCTTCAGCGTCGGTCGGCCAGATTGGGACACGTCGAAACGCACCAGACCAGTAGATTCCGGAGGAATCCCCATGAAGCGCAACATCGTCATCGCCAGCGTCGCCGTCGCCGCTCTCGTCGGAGGCGGTACGGCGACGGCCCTCGCCGTCACGGGTGACGGCAACGCGCCGGGCAAGCAGTCCAGCGTGCGGGCCACGGACGACGACCGCAACGACCGGGACGACCGGGACGACTCCGCCGACGACGACCGCAACGACCGTGACGACGACAAGGCCGACCGGGCCGACGACGCCGCCGACGCGAAGGCGGCGAAGGTCTCGGCGGCCGACGCGATCACGACGGCGCTCAAGAGCGTGCAGGGTACGGCCGTCTCGGCCGAACTGGACGACGAGGGCAGCAGCCTGGTGTGGGACGTGGACGTGCTGTCCTCGGGCGGCGCCTGGCACAGCGTCCGGATCGACCCGGGCACGGGCAAGGTGCTCGGCTCGCACACCGAGCAGGAGGACGCCGACGACACGGCGCAGGCGCGGGCCGCGCTGAAGGGGTCGTCCGTCACCGCCGTGGAGGCCGCGCGGGCCGCCGCCGCGAAGGGCACGGTCACGGCCGTCGAGCTCGACGACGACTCCCGTACGTCCGCGTGGGACGTGGAGACGACCGCCTCGAACGGCGCCGAGAAGGACTGGAAGGTCGACCTGAAGTCCGCGGCGGTCACCGCGGACACGTCGTCGGACGACAACTCGGACGACGACGGCTCCGACGACTGACGGGCGGCTGCCCCGGCGGGCCTTTCCTCGCCCCCGCCGCCCCTACCCGTTCCCGTCACCGACTCGGGGGCGCTGCCCCCGAACCCCCGGTCCTCAAACGCCGGACGGGCTGAGATGTCCCCGGACCGGCGGACATCTCAGCC